>JBNKOT010000104.1:0-4986 GCA_050294855.1 Draconibacterium sp.
TCCAAGAAAGGAATTATGCAAAGCAATAAGGCTGTAATCTATGTTATTCTTGCAGTGGGTGGATTTCTTATTTTGTTTTTTAGCGATCCAAAAATCAATATTTTTTCTCGAATCGGAAAAGGAGTTTGGGATATTTATTCAACTGTAACCGGCATTTTTGGCGACCTTTTATCGTACATCCGACTGTTTGCACTGGGACTTTCGAGTGCGATACTGGGTTTTGTAATTAACGACATCGGACTTCAGATTTTAGCTTCATCGAAAATATTAGGCCCCGTTTTTTTCGTGGTTTTTATGATCATCGGACACACACTGAACATTTTAATATCATCGCTGGGATCGTTCGTCCATCCCATGCGTTTAACGTTTGTTGAATTTTATAAAAGTGCAGGATTTATGGGAGGCGGAATAGAATATAAGCCGTTTGAAGAGTAGAAAGCGATAAATTGAAAGTAAAAATTATTATATAAATAGAAAGGAGATATCTTATGACAACAGCAGTAATTTTAGCTTACATTGGATTGGCAGTTATGCTCATTTTTTCGGGTGTAGGAAGCGCAATTGGCGTTTCGAAAGGCGGCAATGCCACCGTTGGTGCGTTAAAGAAAAAACCGGATGTTTTTGGCAGTTATCTGCTTTTAAGTGCTTTGCCCGGAACGCAGGGGTTGTACGGATTTGCCGGATTTTTTATCATCAACAGTAGTGGAATAATTTCTGCCGAAATGACCATGCTGCAGGGAGTAGCAATTCTGGCAGCCGGACTAACTTTGGGTTTTGTTGGATTTTTCTCGGCTTTAAATCAAGGTGATGTTACTTCGAATGGGATTGCAGGAATTGGTTCGGGGCATAATATTTTTGGAAAAACCATGGTGCTCGCCGTTTTTCCCGAATTGTATGCAATTATCGCCTTTGCCGCAACTTTCCTGATTAGTATGAGTTTGTAGTTTGGAGGCGAAAGAAAAACAAGATTTTGTATGAATGTTCGTATAAATTAAAACGATTTATATTTTGCGAAAATTCGGATTGTCTTTATTATTTTCCGTAGCTAAAAAATTACATCCACTCACCGAGTGGAGTGAGGTCTTTAAACTGACTATTTAATTGCCTGCTGATTACTTTGTGCAATTTCGCTTAATGCTTCCAAACGCAGTACAAGATCTTCGATTTCTGACTCATAAGTAGAAGAACTCGCTTGTGCGCAACCCAATGCTGCTGCAAGTTGCGCCAACGAAGCTGCGTCGTCGCCGTATTCAACGCCATTGTACTGGTAGTAACATTTGGTGTCGGTACAACAAGCCGTCACCGATTTGCCGGTGCAAATTTCGTCCTGCGCACAAGTTTCTACCGGAGTTTCGGTGCAACCGGAAATCCAGACAAAAAATAAACCCATCAAAAAAATTGGCAAATAAATTCTAGCTTTTTTCATCGTAATTAATTTAAAATGAATCGAGGATTCTAAAAAATCTCAAGACAAAAATACACAATTTCGATGGCTTATTTCACGCCTGTATCAAAAGAAACAAGTTGAGGATGAAAAATTAATTCGAGCATTTTTTGTTGTACCTGAATTTTTAAAACCATTGTCTTTTGCGCTTTTTTGGTGTCGAAACCTGTTTTTTGTTTCCCATCGATGTACGAATAAATTATTTTTACGGTATTTCTGGCCAGATCTTCTTGGGTAATCTCGTCGCCACTTTTCTTCTGCCGTTCAAACAATTTTTTCGATTTTCCTTTTAATGCATCGCGTAAATGCATTTCAAGATGGTATTCGTAATCATCTCCTAAACTTTGCATTCCAAACGCAGAGAAATCCATCGAAGAGCTAACCACATCAGTAGTTGGAATATACAAATGACTTTTAAAAAAGAAAATATTCGATTTAACCGTTTTTAATTCAATATTGTCGAGCTCTTTAATTCCGGTAAATTGTCCAACTTCCATGGCCGGGAGATAGTTGATAATCCTTCCGTTTTCGAGCGTTAAATCTCCCATTACACGCGCATCGTTGGTAAGCAAAGAATCGTTTTCGAAAATAAACCGGCTGTGTATAATTGTTGAAAATAAACCGCTGACATTCTCGTATGAAATAAGACTATCCTGTCCGAAATTATCAAAGGCAAACATAAATTTCCTGAGGTTCATTCGATCAACCTGATTTTTAACATTTACAATTTGTTTTCCATCCTCGGTTACCGACATGCGCAATGAACTGTTGGTACTGCCATCGAAAGCTTTGGCTTTAAACTGATCGACAATATAAACACTGTCGCTCATCTTAAATTTAGCAGAACAATCTTCCAAGAATATTTTATTGTATGTTAAACTTTTTGCCGCAATTTTGCCCTTAAATTCGTATGAAAAATTGCGCGTTGTGTTTTCAGTTTTAGCATCGGTTGAAATCGTAGCGTTTTGTACAGAATCCGTTGTAAAAAGCCAATCGAAATTTGAATAATCAATGGCGCCTAATTCAATGTTTCCCCTTGCGAACAAGGTTTCTTTACGGTTTTTAACCAGTGTTTTATACCCATTTAAAACAGTAACTGAGTCGATTGAGAAATCGACGCCAGCAGCCACTCCACTCATTTTTGTTATTGAAATCGTGTCGTGTTCCATTTTAGCATTTCCATAAAAATTGGTGAGCGTTTGATGATTATCTGCCAATGTGAAAGAAATATTTTGTGCATCGAGCGAAATTCTGCTTTGTTTAAAAACAATGTCCGTCAACTGATTGGTAATCGAATCCGGATGAAGTTTCCCAAATGTTCTGACTTCTGCCATTAAACTACCCGAAATATTTTCGAGCAACGAATCGGGTAAAAACGATTGTAATTCATCGAGATAAATCGCTGCCGAAGCATCTGCCTCAAACTCAGGATTTTCCAGATTTATTATTTTCCCTGAACCCTGAATTTTCCCCTGTGGTGTTTCGAAACTAAAATTTTTAAAATGAAGACCGAAAGACTGGCTTTCTGTGAATTCTCCGATAAACTCAGCATTAAGCAAGAAGTTCATCAGTTTTATTTGGTACAAGGGAAACAACAGATTTAAATCAGCAACTTCAAATTGCCCCGGTGAATAACGAAAAGCACCCGAAAAATCGTTTACGATTAAAGCGTCTTTTTCGATATTAACATCAGAAAAAGTCGCAGTTGCAGTAGTTTGATTTAATACCTGCCTGATAAAATTATTGTCGATGGAATCGGGCAAAGTACCCTTTGTTGTAAATTCTGCCTTAACTTTTCCTGAAACAGTTTGAATCATTGAATCGGGAATCAAATCCTTAAAATCGTCGACATTGATTTCAAGTTTTGAGTTGATTTTATAATTCGGTTTGTCGAAATTGTTCAGCGAAAAGTTTAGATCAATCTTACTCGAATCGGTTTCTGAATGAACTGCGCTAAAATTTACACTCGATGTTTTATTGTCCTTCCTTCTGCCGTTGGTAAAAGTTCCCTTCAACCTAATTTTTTTAATTTCAGGATAATCACCAACTCGTGTGTTGCCGTTTTTTAAATCGTACGTTAACTGAACCGCAGGCATTAGCGAATCGGAAAGATTGCCTTTTACCGTTCCGGAAACATTCATTATGCCCACTAGTTTTTCAACCTTATATTCTTTGAGCAGATTATCAGGAACATATTTTTTTAGTATTTCCAAATTTAATTCAGTAGCATCAAAAACAAGGCTGGAATACAAATTTTCGGTAAAAGCAACTTTCCCGTTTGCGTCCATCTTCGCTCCTTCGGTAAAGGCATTTAAAGCAAACACATCCAAAGTATCGTTCTCAAAACCAAGCTTAAGATCGAATGTTGCTTCCTCCATTCGGTTTAAATTGGTGTTTCCAAACACACATTGGGTCAGTTTTAAACCTCCATTTATTTCCCCTGAAAATTGATTGTTTTCCATTTTTCCGTTCAGCTCCATGCCCGGGATATAAACATGTGCAGCGATTTTAGAAGAATCGCAAAGGTTTTGATTTTCCAGTTGCAAATCGCCTTCAACAGATCCCGAAAACTGTGTGTCGATAATTTTACCGCTGATTTTTAAACCGGGAATAACAACATTTGCAAGCATTTGTGTTGAATCGTTCAAATAATGAAGGGCTGAATTTGTTATTTTAATTTCTTTTAAATCGAATAAAAATGGGTTATATAAGGCAGTGTCGGCCTTTTCAACAGAAGAAGTATTTTTTGAAGCTTCGTCACCGGCCAATAAAAAATCGAAATTACTGCATCCCAACGTATCCACTCCGTAATTTATCGTTGCACAATCGATTTCAAATTTTATGATTTCGAATTCGCCTTTAATTAGAGGAATCGACTTGACCAGGACAAAAACACTTTCGATCGAAAGAAGATCTTTATCGGATTGAAAAGCCAATGCTGAATTTGAATTTCCGGTTTCGCCGATTTGTACTCCCGAAAGTTCGAAAGTTGCATACGGAAAGCGCTTGATTAACGTAAAAGAAAGGTCGTCGATTTTAATCGGGACAGTTGTTGCAGCACTAATTTTTTTCAGCGCAACATCTACAATTTTCTTTTGCGACAAGCTTGCAATTACCACTAAAATCATAGTAAACACCAATAATACTGCAAATGTGTACCCAAAGATTTTAAGTAGTTTTTTCATTTCGCAATCGATTATTTTTCAGCTTTCAATTTACAGATATAAAGTTAGTCATTTATCTTCGCTTACAAATGGTCCGAAATTTTCCGATCTAAATTTACGTCTAATTTTTGCTGGATCTTCTTTAAATTGCTTATCATAAGTATTTAATTAAGTAGATATGTATAAAAATGATGGAGTAACCAGGCGTTACAGCGAGAGTTTCAAACTCAAAATTTTAGCCGAACTTAGTACCGGTAAATATTCAAAATGACAATTGTCCCTGATTTACGGGGTCGAGTCGAGTACATTCATTGAATGGGCATGCAAGTACGGCAGAAGATATTTAATGAGCACCTGCATTGTGGCAGAAACAAAAGA
>JBNKOT010000105.1:0-4701 GCA_050294855.1 Draconibacterium sp.
AATACCGATACCAAAACTTCATGTCGAAGGCCGGTACCTGAAGGATTCTACCGGACATATCGTAAATCTTCACGGATTTGCACAAACCTACTCTCCCTGGTTTAACGAACGGAATACAAAATGGAATAATTACAATGTGAATGGTTGTTTGAATTATAATCAGGGAATTATCGATGAAATACTGAATGCCGGTTGGAAAATGAATTTCATTCGTTTACACATGGATCCGTATTGGAGTAGTACTCCCGGATGCACAGGCCGCTACGAAGGAGAAGAATGTTTTAACGAAACGCGTTTTATCAAATATCTCGACGAAGTTTTTGTTCCCATGGCTGAATATGCGGTTTCCAAAGGATTATATGTGGTCATGCGTCCGCCCGGTGTGAGCCCGGAAACCATTGAGTTAGGAGGAGTTTATCAGGAATATCTGCTTAAAGTTTGGAACATTGTCGCGCAACATCCGAAGTTAAAAAACCACCCCAACATCATGTTCGAGCTGGCCAACGAACCAATTGATATACTTGGACCAGATGGCACATACGGAACTGGTTCTCAAGGACATTTTGACAATCTAAAAAGCTATTTTCAGGCGATCGTTGATACCATTCGAGCCAGTGCCAATAATATTCTTTGGATTCCAGGATTGGGCTTCCAGTCGCTTTATGCCGGATACGCAGTTAATCCTATTGAGGGAGAGAATATTGGATATGCCGTCCATGTTTACCCGGGCTGGTTTAACAGCGGGCAGGGTTACGAGCCGTTTCAAAGAGGATGGGACGATCAGGTTCAGCCTGTAGCCGATTTTGCTCCGGTTATGGTAACCGAAATGGATTGGGCACCGGAAAAATACAATTCATCGTGGGGAAAGGATATTACAGGCACAGCGGGAGGAAATGGGTTTGGCGCTAACTTCAAAAAAATAACAGATGAGTGTGGTAATGTTAGCTGGCTGCTTTTTACCAGCCCCGATTTACTGGCTAAATTTAAGGATGTTCAACCTGCTGAAGGAGAGGCTTATACTTTTTTAAATGATCCGGAAGCTTGTCCATGGCCAATTTATCATTGGTATGAGGATTATGCAAATGAATACGACTTTGAAGGCGCAACGGAAGATTATTTAACGCTATCAAACTTGGTCGTTGAAAATGGTCAGAACTTATCTATTATGACAAGCAGTTCTACAAGTCTGAAAGTAAATGCAGTTTTTGCTGATGAACATATCGAAAATATTAGTTCTGTAGCAGAATATACGATTGATAAGCCCGAGGTGATTCAGGTTTTCAGAGGTAGAATTTATGCCCTTACAGATGGTCAAGCAACTATAAACATTACATATACGGGTCCAAAAGGAAACAAAATGCAAGTGAGTGTGGAGGTTATATCCACAACTTTCCCGCTTACCGATGAGGTCTTTAATCCGAATATTTGGGAAAATGGAACATTCGATGAGACCACACATACTCTGGTAACTGGTCAATACGGCTTTGGTGGTTGGTATTACAGTAATGGAGTTGACCTATCAGATTATAAATTCCTGGTAGTCAAACTTGGAAATACGAGTTCATGTGGATTTTCATTCAGGTTATATGATGAAAACAGCTACTGGACAACTCCTGGGATTAATAATGTGGGTAGTAGTAGACAAATAGTGGTAACACTCGATGAAATGTACAAAGATGGTACAAATATAAAAATGGATCCTTCTCATATTTATTATGTTGGTTTCTGGTCGTATGGAGGATGCCCATTAATCATTAATGAAATATATCTTACAAATGAAGAAGATTATTCAAAGCCAACCAGTAGTACTACTCTTTTTAAGATTAATTCAAAACCAGAGTTTGTTGATGTTTATAACATCACCGGTGCAAGAATAAGGTCGAAGGTAAAAAGAAAGGAAGCAACAAAAGGGCTCCCTGATGGGATTTACATTGTTGGAAGAGAGAAAGTTGTTGTAGTTGGAGAATATTAGGAATAATGGAGACACCTATTGAGATATAAAATTTTATAAGTAACAGAGTAATGTTCTCAGATTTATTGCGAACTATCAATTAAAAATTATGACTATAAACAAAAAAAATATAGCAATTAATATGCTGTTCAGTTTTATCTGTTTTACTGTGTTCATTCCAGAATTTAATGTACTGAATGCACAAAACAAATTATATCCGAACGAATTTCCTTTGGGAGATGTCATTCTGCTCGACGGCCCTTTTAAAGATGCCCGCGATCTAAACATAGAGGTACTCTTAAAATATGATGTCGATCGCTTAATTGCCCCCTACCGTAAGGAAGCTGGGTTGCCTGCAATAGCCGAATGTTATCCGAATTGGGAAGGACTGGATGGTCACATTGCCGGCCACTACCTGTCGGCAATGGCAATTAATTATGCTGCCACCGGTAATACCGAATGCGGAAAACGCATGAATGAAATGATTTCGAAACTTCAAATCTGTCAGGATGCAAATACAAAGAATTATCCTGATTGGGGAACTGGATATATCGGTGGTTTTCCGAACAGTGTAAAATTGTGGTCAGCTTTTAAAAAAGGCGATTTCAGCGTTTATTATTCATCTTGGGCGCCGTTTTATAACCTGCATAAAATGTATGCCGGACTTAGAGATGCCTGGTTGTATTGTGGTAATGAAAATGCAAAAACCATGTTCTTAAAATTCTGCGATTGGGGAATCACTCTTACAGCAGCCCTTTCAGATGAACAAATGGAGCAAATGCTTAATATGGAACATGGCGGCATGAACGAAATATTTGCCGATGCCTACCAAATGACCGGCGAAGAAAAATACCTGATCGCAGCAAAACGATACTCGCACCACATGCTGCTTGATGCAATGGCCGCCGACAATGATAATCTCGATAATAAACATGCAAATACACAGGTTCCAAAAGCAATCGGTTTTCAACGTATAGCTGAACTTACAAGCAATAAAAATTATGCCGAAGCCGGCAGCTTTTTCTGGGAAACCGTTACAACAAACCGTTCGCTTGCTTTTGGTGGTAACAGCCGAGGGGAACATTTCCCGGGCAAAGCTTCCTGTATCGATTTTATTAATGTCAACGATGGGCCCGAATCGTGCAATTCGTACAACATGCTCAAACTAACAGAGGGTTTGTTCAGAGTTCATCCATCGGCAAAATATGTCGATTATTACGAACGTACCATGTACAATCATATTCTTTCATCGCAACATCCTGAACACGGAGGATATGTGTACTTCACTCCTGCCCGCCCCCGTCATTATCGGGTTTATTCAGCTCCCAACGAAGCCATGTGGTGCTGCGTAGGAACTGGAATGGAGAACCATGGAAAATACAACCAATTTATTTATACACATTCCAACGATTCGTTGTTCCTCAATCTTTTTATCGCTTCGGAACTTACCTGGAAAGAAAGAGGAATGGTAATCAAACAGGAAACAAAATTCCCGGAAGAGGAACAAACAAAACTCACCATAACTGAAGGTTCTTCCGAATTTAGTCTGCTCATTCGTTATCCTGGATGGGTGGAGAAAAACGCGTTAAAAATAAGTATCAACGGGAAAAATGTAAAATACACTGCGAGCCCGTCGTCGTTTGTAAGCATAAAAAGGAAATGGGAAAAAGGTGATGTACTTGAAATTTTACTTCCAATGCGCAATACCATCGAACACCTGACCAATGTGCCTGAATATATTGCTTTAATGCACGGGCCAATTTTGCTTAGTGCAAAAACCGGAACTGAAGATTTAAAAGGCCTGATTGCAGGCGACAGCCGTTGGGGACAGTACTCCTCTGGAGAATATTTACCCGTTGATATGGCACCCATTTTGGTTGATGATGATATTGAAAATCTTGGTAACAAACTGGAACCAATAACAGGTACACCATTGAATTTCAATATTAAATCGAAAGTAATAAATTCGGTTCCACTTACGCTTGAGCCTTTTTATGAAATTCACGATGCACGCTACATGATGTATTGGCTGGCCTTAACAAAAGATGATTACAAAGCTTATGTAGATTCGCTTGCAACGATAGAAAAAGAACTGCTGGCACTCGAAAAACGAACCATCGATAAAGTTGCAACAGGAGAACAACAACCCGAAACCGACCATGCCATGGAATCGAAACGGTCAAACAAGGGTAATAATAACAATATTTTTTTTAGAGAAGCTCGAGGCGATGGTTTTTTCAGCTACGATTTGAGTACAAATTCAGAAACCGGTTTATGCCTTATTGTACGTTATTGGGGTGCCGAATGGGGTGGTCGTAAATTCGACATATTTATCGGCGACGAAAAACTGGTAACCGAAGACAATACCGGAAGATGGAATCAATCGATGTTTAAGGACGTGGTTTATGAAATTCCAGACTCAATGGTAAAAGGGAAAAGACATGTGAGGGTAAAATTTCAGTCGATTCCTGGAAATATTGCCGGAGCAGTTTATTACATCAGGCTTGCACGAAAGCAAAACTAAACGTAACTAAACCCGATATTTAATAATCATTTTGCAGTCAAAAAACACAACTTTTAATGAAAAAAAATCCATTCAAAAATAATTTGTCGGAAATCAGAAAAATAACTTTTTTAAGTGCTCTTATTTTGCTGACATTTTCTAATGTGTCGGCAACAAAAGGAGGAAAACTTAAAATGTGGTACGATAAACCGGCCACAGTGTGGAACGAAGCACTTCCCGTTGGGAA
>JBNKOT010000106.1:0-13482 GCA_050294855.1 Draconibacterium sp.
CCAAAACTCATATTCCAGATTTGCCAAAAGCTAAGAGTAGGTTTTTTACTCATAACATATGTTTTAATTAGAATTGTAGCTGCATAAAATTACAGCCGGCAGAACATGCCCGATGCGATTGAACAAGAATTAATTTGTGAATTTGCCTGAACAAATATACTACAGAATATTGCAATAAAACAAATCTTAATTTTGTAGAAACACTAAAAATCAGGCCCTCTTTTTAAAAAAGTGTCGATTTCAAACGATTGCGGAGAACGAAATATTTTTTTGAAAAAAATTATAAACGCGAAGAACCTCTGATCACCAAATTCGCATTTAACACTTTTGTTTCGAAGGGATAATCGCCTTTTTCCGATGTAATTCTTTTTAATAACATTTCGGTGGCAATTGTTCCCATTTCGTAACCATGCTGGTCGACCGAAGTTAAAGTAGGATCTGTTATTCCCGAGAATCGCCCGTCGGAAAATCCTACGATTGCAATTTCGTAGGGTATTTTTATGCCTCGTTTCTGCAATGTTTGCATGGCGCCAATTGCCGTTAAATCGTTTGTAGCAAAAATACCGTCGACTTTTTTCTTGCCATCGATCAATTTTATGACAGCGAGTCTGGCTTTTTCAAAATTGTCGGCCTCTATAATCAATTCTTCATCGATTGGCAAACCTCCTTCACGCAGTGCTTTTATATAACCTTCTTTCCGGTGTAAACCGATGAGTAATTTTTGGGGTCCGGCAAAGTGTGCAATGTGCTTTCTTCCGCTTTCGACCAGGTGTCGGGTACCCCGATACGCCGCATCTAAATCGTCGATAATTACCTGATCGGCAAAAAGATCGGGAACAATACGGTCGTAAAAAACCATGGGAACGCCGTGGTCTCTTAAATTATAAAAATGCTGGAAATCTTCCGTTTCCTTCGAAATCGATGCTAAAATTCCATCCACCCGGCTGGCCAGTAAAGTATTAGTGTTGGCAACCTCACGTTCGTATTTTTCGTTCGACTGACAGATAATCACATTAAAACCTGCATCGTAAGCCACATCTTCTATTCCACTAATTACAGAAGAAAAAAAGTAATGTACAATTTCAGGAATTATTACCCCGATGGTGTTACTTCGTCTTTGCTTTAAACTGAGTGCTACCGCATTGGGTTGATAGTTTAGTTTTTTTGCCAGATCGTTAACCGCCCTTTTAGTTTCCTCACTAATGTCGGGATGATTTTTTAGCGCACGCGAAACCGTTGAAGGTGAGATCTTTAGTTCTCGAGCAATATCTTTTATGGTAACCAGACCGCTTTTCATTTCTTATAAAAAGATCAGTAACTTTTAGTTTAAAAAAAATTTAATGATTTAGCGGAGCTGTTTTACCCACCACCACAAAAACATTTGGTCATTAAACATACAAAATATCGTTACCAAACACAAAATAGTTGAGACAATTACCCATTCGTTCAAAAAACCAGGTTAATCCATTTTTAATTGAATCTTTCAGGAAGGTTAAATAACACCCACCAGCAGCCACCTGTTTTATAACATGTTCAGCGCAAACGACACCGCAAACGTTTGCATAAACTCAAGTGTTAATTTTCTTAAATATTTCTTAACAATTTGCATACATTCGCCACAGGAATTTTGTTCGGGTTGAATAGATAAAGAATGTAATTTGTTGATTATTTGCCTTTTAATAAGTTATTTGATATTTAACTAAAACAAAGAATTTCATAAACTAATAACATTTTGAAATGAGGATTATTGGAAAAAACCTTAAAATTGTCTTGTTTTTGGTTGCACTTTTAACCTTTAGCATGGGTTATTCGCAGCAAAAAACAATTACGGGTAAAGTTACCGATGCCGAAAGTGGCGAACCTTTGCCTGGTGTTACCATTGTAGTTAAAGGAACTACAAATGGAACAATTACTAATTTCGATGGAAATTTCAATTTAAATGCCGAGGCGGGACAAACCCTTACCTTTTCGTTTATTGGTTACACCGCACAGGAAATGCTTGTTGGCAGTTCTAATGTGATTGACCTTGAAATGGTACAATCGATGGAAAACTTAGACGAAGTTGTTGTAATCGGTTATGGTCAGGTTAAAAAACAAGATGCAACAGGTTCTGTTGCTGCTGTTAGTTCCGATGACTTTAACATGGGAGCAATTACATCGCCTCAAGAATTGGTTGTCGGTAAAATTGCCGGAGTACAAATTACAAACGGAGGTGGAGCTCCGGGAGCTGGATCAACAATTAGAATCCGTGGTGGTTCTTCGCTTTCTGCAAGTAACGATCCACTTTTTGTTATCGACGGTGTTCCGGTTGATAACGACGGAATTTCGGGTATGAGAAACCCATTGAATACCATTCACCCTAGCGACATTGAAACATTTACTGTGTTAAAAGATGCTTCGGCAACTGCTATTTATGGATCTCGCGCTTCGAACGGTGTAATTCTTATTACCACCAAAAAAGGAAGAAAAGGAACTCCATTAAAAATTAGCTACAACGGTTATTCATCGGTAAGTACTCCTTCAGGAAGTATAGATGTATTGAATGCCGATCAGTTCAGAAAACTGGTGATTGAAGAAAAAGGAGCAGATTCAAATGCAGCCGCTTTGCTTGGTTCGGCCAACACCGACTGGCAAGACGAAATTTTTGAAACTGCAATTAGCTGGGACCACAATGTAAGTGCAACCGGAAATATTAAAGATGTTCCGTTCAGAGCATCTATCGGATATTCCGACCAACAAGGTATCTTAAAAACTTCAGGACTAAACCGTTTGACAGGTTCTTTCGGAATTAACCCAAGTTTATTCGAAGATCATTTGTCCATCAACCTGAATTTAAAAGGAATGTTGATCGACAACTCGTTTGCTAACGGTGGAGCGATCGGATCGGCAGTAAGTTTTGATCCTACAAAACCGGTTTACGATCAGGGAAATGCATACGGAGGATTTTATACCTGGACTCAGCCAAATGGCGATCCAAACACTTTGGCACCTAACAACCCAATGGCACAGTTAATGATGCATAAAGATGAATCTACAGTGCAAAGAAGTCTGGGTAATGTTCAGTTCGATTATAAACTTCATTTTCTTCCCGAATTAAAAGCAACCCTAAACCTGGGTTACGATTATTCGAAAAGTGAAGGAACCGTTGTTGATCAAAATAATGCACCCTGGACATTTAGTAACGGTGGTGGTTATAAAAGCGAATACTCGCAGGACAAGAAAAACGAATTACTCGATTTCTACCTGACTTATGCAAAAGACATCGAATCTATCGACTCTCGAATTGACGTAATGGGTGGTTACTCGTGGCAACATTTCTGGAGAGATAATTATTCTTATGCAACAAACGGAAGCGGTTCTGAAATTTTAAGTCCTAAAAACTGGGATCCAACAGAATCGTACCTTGTGTCTTATTTCGGACGTTTGAATTATACCATTAAAGATCGTTACCTGCTTACTTTAACTGTACGTCAGGATGGAACTTCAAGATTTTCTCCTGATACTCGCTGGAGTACATTCCCATCAGCAGCATTCGCATGGAGAATTATAGAAGAGTCGTTTTTAAAAGATTCAAAAACAGTTTCTGATTTAAAATTGCGTTTGGGTTACGGTATCACCGGGCAACAAAATATTATAACTGGTGACTTGAGCGATTATCCATATTTACCGCTTTATACAAACAGTTTCGACAATGCACGCTACCAGTTTGGTAACGAGTTTTATACTACAATCCGACCTGAAGGTTACGATGCAAACATCAAATGGGAAGAAACCACCACTTACAATATTGGTTTAGATTATGGTTTTATCGACGACCGCATTACCGGTACGATTGATGTTTACTATCGCAAAACCGACGATTTGATCAACTTTATTCCTGTTCCTGCAGGTACTAACTTAACCAACATGCTTTTAACAAACGTTGGAGATTTGGAAAACCGCGGAGTTGAATTTTCGATCGAAGGTCATATCATTTCTAAAACCGATTTATCGTGGAAAGTTGGATTCAATGCTACTTACAACGAGAATAAAATTACAAAACTTACGGCCACCGACGATCCTAATTATTTAGGTGTGTTCACCGGGGGAATTTCCGGAGCAGTTGGTAATACCATTCAAATTCATAGTGTTGGAATGCCTGCAAGTTCATTCTTTGTTTACGAACAGGTGTACGACGATAAGCAAAAACCAATCGAAGGATTATATGTCGACAGAAACGGCGACGGTGAAATTACCGGCGACGACAGATATCACTACAAAAAAGCAGCTCCCGATGTATTTATGGGCTTCAATTCAATGGTGAACTATAAAGCCTGGGATTTCAGTTTTGCCGGAAGAATTAACCTTGGAAACTACGTGTACAACAATGTTTGGTCGAGCGGTGCAACCTTAAATAACTTGTACTGGTCTACCGGTTACATGAACAATGTACCATCAAACGCTTTGGATACAAGATTCCAGAATCCGGAATTCTTTTCCGACTACTATGTAAAAGATGCTTCTTTCCTTCGTTTAGATAACATTAGCGTAGGACGAACATTTAAAAACCTTTACAACGACAGAATGGACATCAGACTTTATGGCTCTGTCCAAAATGTATTTGTTGTTTCGCAATACCAAGGTTTAGATCCTGAAGTTGGAAACGGAATCGACAACAATCTTTATCCACGTCCAAGAGTTTTTATGCTTGGTGTAAGTATTGATTATTAATCATAAATAAATCGAATAATCATGATATTAAAGAAATTCAAATATTTAAACATCATCGTACTTGCTATTTTATTTGTAGTAACGTCTTGTGTCAACGACCTCGACACAGTACCGATTGATAAAGATGTGGTTACATCACAAACGGTTTATGAAAATCCGGATAACTACATCAATGTTTTAGCAAAATTATATGCAGGCCTTGCTGTCAGCGGACAAGTCGGACCTAGTGGAAACAACGACCTTAGCGGACTCGACGAAGGTTTCGGTCAGTATTTACGTGCATTGTGGTACGGACAGGAACTAACAACCGACGAAGCTGTTATTGGCTGGAACGATGCAACCTTGAGAGATTTCCACGATATGGACTGGACGTCTACCGATGGTTTTATAACCAACCTGTACTATCGTATATTTTATCAGGTTTCGCTTTGTAACGAATTTATTCGCGAAACAACTCCTGAAAAATTAGATGGAAGAGGAATTGAAGGTGCAATCAGAACTGATATTGAAATGTTCCATGCAGAAGCAAGATTTTTGCGTGCTCTGAGTTATTCTCACGCCATCGATATGTTTGGAAGTGTTCCTTTTGTTACCGAAGAAGATAACGTTGGAGCTTTCTTTCCTGAACAAATATCGAGAGCCGACTTATTTGCTTATGTTGAGTCTGAACTTTTAGAAATCGAAAGTCAATTAGCATCACCAATGAGTAACGAGTATGGAAGAGCAGATCAGGCAGCAGTCTGGATGCTTTTAGCGAAATTATATCTGAACGCTGAAGTATATACCGGTCAGGCAAAATACACCGAATGTATTACCTATTCAAACAAAGTAAATACAAGCGGATATTCATTGGAACCAAATTATCAACATCTATTTTTAGCTGATAACAACACGTCAAATGAAATTATTTTCCCGATCACACAAGACGGAATCAGCACAAGAACCTGGGGAGGAACAACGTTTATTGTTCACGCTGCAGTAGGCGGATCTATGGTTCCTGCCGATTTTGGTGTTGATGGTGGCTGGGGTGGACTAAGAACTACCAAACAGTTTGTTGGTAAATTCCTAGACCTCGAAACTCTTGCGCCGAAAGTAAAAAGTGCGGTTGCCAGAGCCGATTATCCGGTAATGTATGTTCCTGGCGGATACCAGGAAGGTGCTGGCTACGGTGGTAACTGGTCGCCAGATGTTGCACCAACTTTAGGTGCAGTAAATTCAGACAATAATTTCGAAGGCTACGTTTATTTTGCCGATGCTGCAGAATTCAAATTTACTGAAGGTCCAAACTGGGATGCTAACTGGGGAGATAACGAAGGTGATGGTATTTTAGATAATGGCGGAGGTAATCTAAGTGTTGCTGAAGCAGGTTACTATAAAATGAATGTAAACCTCGACGACCGTACTTACTCCATCACAAAAACCGATTGGGGAATTATCGGATCGGCGACTCCCGGTGGATGGGATTCGGATACCAACATGGAATTCGATCCTGAAACCAAAACGTGGATAGCTGAAATCGATTTAGGAGCAGGCGAAATTAAATTCCGCGCCAACGATGGGTGGGACCTGAATTATGGCGATGCAGGTGCTGATGGAATTCTTGAAGCTGGTGCAGACAATATTGCAATTGCTTCAGGCGGTAGCTACAAAATTACCATGAAACTCGAATCTCCTGACTATACTTACACTGTTGAGAAATTTAGTTCCGATGGTCGTGCATTATTATATACTGATGGACAGAACCTCGAAATCGAAGATCTATTCGAATTCACCGAAGGTTATGCAATTTCGAAATGGAAAAACATTACATCGACAGGCGAAACAGGATCGGATTTAACTCATCCCGATACCGATTTTCCGATGTACCGTTTGGCAGATTCTTACCTGATGTATGCAGAGGCAGTTGTTAGAGGCGGTTCAGGTGGCGACATGGGAACTGCAGTGAACTATGTTAATCAATTAAGAGAAAGAGCTTATGGCGACGACTTTGGGAACATCACCGAAGCAGATCTTAACTCTTTAGACTTCATTCTTGATGAACGTGCCCGTGAGTTGTATTGGGAAGGACACCGCAGAACAGACTTAATCCGTTTTGGTAAATTTACCGGCGACAGTTATGTTTGGGCATGGAAAGGTGCAGTAAAAGAAGGAAAAACGGTTGATGCAAAATACAACCTTTTCCCAATCCCTGCATCCGATGTTGGTGCCAATCCAAATTTAATACAAACCTCTGGTTATTAACCAAATGCTAAAATCATATAAAAATGAAAAAGATAAAATATATATTTAGTATTATCGCCATTTTGCTTGTATTTGTTGCTTGCGAAAAGGAAGAATTTGAGCCGGTTGTAGGTGTGTTTGCGCCTCCGGTTCTTGAAGATGTTTCGGGCACGTATGTTTTTGCTGAAGAGCAGGCAGGCGATGTGTTCAAAACATTTAACTGGTCCGATGCCGATTTTGGCTTCCAGTCTGCAACCATGTATTCTGTGCAAATCGATTTTGCAGGAAACGATTTTGCTTCTGCCATCGATTTAATTTCAACAACCGATAAAACTGCAAGCATTACTGTTGGAGCTTTAAATCAGAAATTACTGGCAATGGGAGCAAAAACAAATGTGGCAAACGATATCGAAATTCGCGTAACCGCATCTGTTAACGATAATGTTCAAACGCTGGCTTCGAATGTGCCGGTAATGAATATTCTTCCGTATAAAGTGGTTATTGTTTATCCTTCATTATACCTGCCGGGAAATTACCAGGCAGCAAGTGGATACGAATCAGACTGGAGTCCAGACAAAGCACAACAGGTTTATTCGCTGAAACAAAACGATAAATACGAAGGATATGTCAACATGGTTGGCGATGGCATTATGTTCAAATTCACACTCGATCCGAACTGGGATACCAACTGGGGCGACGATGGTGCCGACGGAACACTTGAACCAAACGGTGCTGACATTGCAATTCCTGAAGCCGGTTATTACAGAATAAAAGCAGACATTAATGCTTTAACTTATTCTGTAATGAAAACCGACTGGGGTGTAATTGGCGATGCAACTCCCGGAGGATGGGATGCCGATACCAACATGACTTACAGCATGGATACCAGAACATGGTCGCTGACTGTAGATTTAACGGTTGGTAACATTAAATTCCGCGCCAACGACGACTGGGCGTTAAATTACGGTGATAACGATTTCGACGGAACGATGGAAGAAGGCGGTGCCGATATCCCAATTGCAGAAGCCGGAAATTACACGATTGTTCTGAACCTCGAAGTAGCAGGATATGCTTACGAGGTGATAAAAAATTAAGTTTAGTTAGAATTTCAAAGGGTTGTTCGGCAAGTTCGAACAGCCCTTTTCTTTTTTTTAAAAAATAAACCATGTTCCCAAGAATTTTAACCGTCGCCCTGTTCCTGATTATTTCATATTTCGGAACGGCACAAATTACAACTACTCCGGAATTGCCCATTGCAACAAAAGCAGCAACCATAACATTCGACTCGTCGAAAGACAGTCGGCTGGGTTATTTCACCGGCGATTTGTATGCACACACCGGAGTAATTATTGACGGTATAACCGATTGGCAATATGTAATCGAATCGTGGGGAAACAACACCACACAACCCAAACTCACCAACAAAGGCGGTGGAATTTACGAACTGCAAATCACTCCCAACATCAACACCTTTTATGGAGTTCAAAGCGGAGAAAAAGTCATAAAAATGGCTTTTGTTTTTCGTTCGGCCGATGGATCGCAACAAACCAACGATTTGATGGTAAACGTTTACGAAGATGGTTTGGTAGTT
The DNA here is from genome assembly GCA_050294855.1 of Draconibacterium sp. Taxonomy (GTDB): domain Bacteria; phylum Bacteroidota; class Bacteroidia; order Bacteroidales; family Prolixibacteraceae; genus Draconibacterium. The sequence goes on from JBNKOT010000106.1 coordinate 8,522, forward strand.
GAAATTACGGATCCAATAGGAAGTGTTATTCTTGAAAAAAATGTTGCTACAACTATTTCTGCAAGATCATCGATAAATTCGGCTTTAAAACTTTTGGTTAACGAAACACTGATTGCGGAAAATTCCAATACCGAAATTGCCGGAGCATATACTTTTACAGCAGGTGGAAATTACTGGATTATTGCACAAGCCACCGCAGACGGCAAAACCGTTTTTGATTCGATGGAAATATTTGTTCGCGAAGATGTGATTATCGAACCAAAACCTACAAGCTATAAAAATGGGATTAACTACCCGACCGATCAATCGGCAGCATTGGTTTTGTATGCACCTTTAAAAGAATTTGTTTTTGTACTTGGCGATTTTAATAACTGGGAAGTTTCGTCCGATTTTCAGATGAAAAAAGACGGAGATTATTTCTGGATCGATATTCCAAATCTTGAGAAAGGCAAAGAATACGCTTTCCAGTACTTTATCGATGGTGCAATAAAAGTTGCCGATCCGTACACCGAAAAAATTCTGGATCCATGGAACGACCAATATATTGCTGCCGATGTTTATCCAAATCTACTTCCATATCCAAGCGGCAAAACAACAGGAGTTACAGCTGTACTTCAACCCGGGCAGGAGGATTACAACTGGGAGGTCGCTAATTTCGACGTTCCTGAAAAAAATAAGTTGGCAATTTACGAATTGCTGATTCGCGATTTTACCGACAAACACACCTATAAAGCGGTACTCGAAAACCTCGATTATTTGGAAGATTTACGCGTAAACGTATTGGAATTAATGCCGGTAAACGAGTTCGAAGGAAACAGCAGCTGGGGTTACAATCCATCGTTTTATTTTGCACCCGACAAATATTACGGGCCAAAAGATGAATTAAAAAAACTGATCGACGAATGTCACAAACGTGGAATTGCGGTGGTGATCGACATGGTTTTAAATCACAGTTATGGTCAAAGTCCGTTTGTGCAAATGTACATGGACAACTGGACGATAACTCCCGAAAATCCCTGGTATAATCAGCAACACAATTTTCAGAATACCGCTGCACATTGGGGTTTCGATTTCAACCACGAAAGTTTGGCCACAAAAGAATTAGTCGACAGTGTTTCTTCTTTTTGGATGACTGAATATAAAATTGACGGTTTCAGATTTGATTTCACAAAAGGATTTTCAAATACCGTTTATGATCCGTTGAGTTGGGGAAGTGATTACGATGCTCAACGAATTTCGAATTTAAAAAGAATGACCAACGAGATCTGGAAAAGAAATGCAGACGCCATTGTAATTTTCGAACATCTTGCCGAAAACTCAGAAGAAACAGAACTGGCAAATTATGGTATTCTTTTATGGGGAAATATGCACGGAAGTTATTTGCAGGCTGCAAGAGGAAATACAAGTAACTCAGATTTAAGTTGGGCAGTATATTCACAACGCGGATGGAATGAAGCCAACCTGGTTTCGTACCCCGAAAGTCACGATGAAGAAAGAATTATGTACGACATCAAAACAGACGGGCTTGCAAACGGCGACTACAACGTAAAAAACCAGCGCACTGCTTTAAAAAGAATTGCCTTGAATTCTTTGTTTCATATTCCGCTTCCCGGACCAAAAATGATCTGGCAATTTGGCGAACGTGGTTACGATCTTTCGATCAATCGATGCGAAGACGGTTCGATTAGCAACGATTGCCGGCTTTCTCCTAAACCTCCGTACTGGCATTATTTAGATAATTCGTATCGAACCGATCTCTTTAAAGTGATGGCAAAATTAAACGAGTTAAAACAAAACTACGAAGAGTTTTCGTCGGATAATTTTGAGTACAATTTAAACGCGGCGGTAAAATGGTATCGTTATTCAACAAGCGAACACCATGTGGTTGCCATTGGAAATTTCGACGTTCAGGAAAACAATACAAACATTACGTTTCCGACAAGCGGTAAATGGTACGAATTTTTTACCCGGGATTCTGTGGAAATAACAAGTCAGCAACAATCGATTACTTTGTTGCCCGGAGAATATCGTTTATATTCAACCCGACAATTCAACGATCCGCATGTAGTTACTGAAATCGAAGAAATCGCTTTTCGCGAAAATAACATTTCGGTTTACCCAAATCCGGCGACCAGTAAAGTTAATATTTCGGCTCAGGATGAAATTTCGGCTGTTGAGCTTTATTCGTTAAGCGGAAAGTTAATGTTTTGTTCTGCAGCTGTAAATACAACACTTTGCGAAGTTAATGTTGAAAATTATCAGCCGGGAGTTTACTTCGTCCGTATTGTTCAGGAAAATAACATTTCAACAAAAAAAGTACTGATAAAATAATGTCTGGCTATATCCTTCAACAATAATTTAGCGAACAAAGTTGTGCCGAGTTTCTATTAACCTGAGTTCGATATAAAATTAATGGCTCAAATCGCGTATAAATATTGAGTTTCAAGGACTGTTTGCGAAAGCATAGCGGGCTATGGGAAGCAAATATGACGCAGAAAATCGGTATTTATAAGTGAAATTCATAGCTTTTCATTAAATAATCGATTTACTGAAATTTGAGCTCGCTAATTTTAATCGAAATCAGGTTATTAAAACACGTCGATATCGTAACTAAATAATATTTCGTGCGATCCGTTATTGTAGGCATTTAATTCGGAAACCGAAAGGTCGTACGAATAACCAATCAGCATTTTGGAAGTTGGTTTAAACTGAATCAAAAATCCATATGATGAACCCAGGCGGAACATTCCTCCGAGCCACACTCTTTCCTTTAAACCGGCAAGTGCAGTGAGATCGAACGACATTGGTGCACCTTTTACATATTTCAGCATGGAGTAAGTTTTCATCTGAAAATCTTCGTTCAAATCAAACTTTTTACCTGCTATCGCATACATATGAATTTGCTGAACGCTGACATATCCGGAAGCTACATCGGTACGGGTGATTTTATTTTCGATGAGTTTTGGTGCCGATAATCCGAAATAGATATCATCGGAATAGAGATAAAAGCCAATTCCAAAATTGGGCAGAAAGTTTTCGTAAATGTCATTATCAAAAACCGGATCGGGATTAAGGGTCACCAATTGGGTTAAATTTGCACGGTAGAAACTTACTCCTGCTTTTAATCCCAAGCCCAATTTGTAGGTTTCCGAAACATTTAAAAAGTAGGAATAATCTATATATAAACCGGTTTGTTTTTGCGGTCCGATTTTATCGTTCAATATTGAAATTCCGATGCCAACACTTTTGCCTTTAACCGGCGAGTGGTAGGCAAACGATCTGGTCGACGGAGCACTTTTAAAAGATACCCATTGATTACGTGCTACCAACAATGCATTTCCCATTTCTTTTGAGCCGGCAAAACCCGGATTGATCACCAAAAGGTTCTCCATGTATTGTGTATACATCGGATCTTGCTGGGCGTATAACTTTCCTGAGCTCACCAAAATGAACAACAAAACCAATGCCCGAAATGCTATTTTTTTACTATAATTCATTCACTATCTGTCAATGTATACCGAGCCGGCAATCGGCTGTTGTCCATTTCCTAAATCCAAAACATAAAAATAAATTCCTGTCGGCAGTTCTTCGTTGCCGTTCGAGGTTCCGGTATTCGATTTTCCATTCCAAAACAGTGGATTTGAATCGATTCCATAATTTTTAGCTTCGTAAACTTTTTTGCCCCAACGGTTTATTATTTCTATTGAATTACCTTCGTAATAATTAATTCCTTCTATTTCAAAATAATCGTTGATGTTATCGCCATTTGGTGAGAAAGCGTCTGGAATAAAGAACTTAAATCCGTTCACCATCACATAAACGTGTGCATTATCGCATTGCCCACTCGAATCGCAAATAGAATACTCAAAAACATCGTTGCCGGTAAAACCAATATCGGGTGTATAAATAATTGAATAATCGGAGAAATCGACCGTAGCACTACCGTTAATTGGCGATTGTGAAATGTTTAGTGTAGTTGGATCGATATCACCTTCCGAATCGGTATCGTTCGCTAATACATCAATTTTCAGCGTCTCCTGATACGCAACCGTGTCATAATCATCGTTAGCAATCGGAGCAAAGGTTAACAAACTTACTTCCACCGAATCAATCGCGAAACAACCGTATAGATCCTGCACTTCGAGATAATAAGTTCCGTTTTTGCTCACAATCGGAGTTGGTGTATTTTCGCCACTTTCAATATTTCCGTTATTGGTGGTCCAGAAAAACTGAAGACTGTTGCCAGTGCTTCTCGATCCATCTAAAATGGCCGTCGAATTTCTATCCATCAATATATCGTCTCCAGCATTGGCCACAATTTCTGAAACCGTAACAACAACCGAATCGCTTGTTGTATATCCGGTAATTTTATTGGTAAGTATTAAACTAAATTCGGTTGATTCGCCCGGTGTAAATATGGGTCTGGCACTTGCTGCATTATCCAGATTTTCTGCGGGTTTCCACAAAAAGTTATATTTTTCTTCGTCTTCTATTTGTCCGCCCAAAATATAGGATGTACAACTTCCGATAGTTGTGTCTCTTCCGGCAAATTTGCCCAAATCATCGGTTTTATTAAATACCACAAAATTTTTCGAAATGATTTCCGACAAACAATTATTGGCATCGCTTGCCTGAACAAATAACTGGTATTCACCCTCGGTATCCCAATAATAATCCTCAGTCTTATTCGTGCTGGAAGTGAAGTATGTTTTGTTGTTTGCCTCATCAACATACCACCACGAATAAGAGTATCCGGGAACAATTTTAGCCTCAAATGAATAAAAAGTATTCATAGGAATTGTATCCTGGGCAACAAGCGAATGTGCCCAAAAAACAAGGGTAAAAAGAAGTCCTATTTTAAAATACTTTCTCAATTTCTTTTTAATTAAATTCTATTACGGGTTTTGTTAGAACGGTAATTGTTCTTTTTCCATCTGATCCGTCGACAACCTGTAATTCCT
>JBNKOT010000107.1:0-2481 GCA_050294855.1 Draconibacterium sp.
TGATCCAACTACCGATTTCGATTTTTTTGATCTGATTATTGGAATGGACGATGAAAATATGTATTCCTTAAAAGAAATGGCACGGAACGAGGCAGATCTGAAAAAGCTTTACAAAATGACCGATTTTAGCAAAAATATGGATTACAACGAAGTGCCCGATCCGTATTACGGAGGCGATGCCGGATTCGAATTGGTGTTAGATTTGCTCGAAGATTCCTGCAACGGATTGCTGGAAAAACTCAAGATTTAACATTGGTGAGTTTCAAAAAAAAACAGATAAAGTCCATTGAATAAAAAAACTTTATCTGTTTTTTTTATTCAAAATGATAAAGGAAATTAACCAGCGCATCGTAGGCAGGTTTTTTCTCTCCTTCTATTTCAACAATAATTTTAACCTGAATTTTTGCAATTCCACGAAGGTTTTTAATCGAGTTTAACGAAACTTTCGCCCGTATTTTATCATTTACTTTTACCGCCTGCTGAAAACGCAAATTCTCGATTCCGTAATTAACAATCATTTTCACGTTGTTCACTTCCACCACGTTGTACCATAAATAAGTTAACATCGAAAGCGAAAGATAACCGTGTGCAATAGTAGTTTTAAATGGCGACTCTTTGGCGGCGCGTTCCGGGTCGGTATGAATCCATTGGTAATCTAAAGTAGCATCGGCAAATTTATCAATTTGTTCCTGCGTGATTTGCACAAAATCGGAGGTGCCAATTTCTTTTCCTAAGAGTGCTTCAAATTCGTCGTAGTTGTTAATTACTCGTTTTCCCATAAGTTGATAATTTTAAAACTGCAAATTAAAAGTTTTAATCGGTGATTCCGGTATTCCAGCGCGAACAATCGCGATATTTTAAAAAGTATTTACAAAGCGGCACTGAATTTTAAGACACAATGTTCTAATTTTAGATTCCTCCTGTTATTCCATTATATTTTCTCACCTTTGTACACTTTCCAAAACAGATGAACAAGCTATTAAAAAGCACTACATTTTTAGCAATTTTGGCCTGCTGGCTTTGGTCCACGGCATTTGTTGGTGTAAAAATTGGTTTGGAATTTCAAGCTCCATTTCAGTTTGCCGGAATACGTTTTTTTATTTCCGGAATTTTGATCTTCATCTATTTTGCAAAACCAAAGCAGTTTTTTGTTGAATTAAAAACCAACTGGAAATTTATTCTTTTGCTTTCAACGGTGCAGGTTTTCGGACAATACGCCCTTTTTTATAGTGGAATAAACATGATTCCCAGTGCTCTGGCGGCCATGATTATTGGTTCGCAGCCGCTGTTTATTGCTGTGGTTGCACATTTTTCGTTTCACAACGATAAAATGACACCCCTAAAAACCGGCAGTATTTTAATCGGTGTTATCGGTATTGCAATTATTACGCTTGGACGAACAAAAGTAGAAATGAAAGGCGAACTCGAATTACTCGGAATCGGACTTTTACTTTTGAACAATGTTATTTCGGGATATTCGAATGTGATTGTGGTTAAACGTTCGGGTGGCATTTCGCCCTATGTTCTAAGCTCCACTTCGTTAATGATTGGCGGACTCATGTTATCCATTGTATCGATTCCGCTCGAAGGAGTAAATACAGGTCCATTTCCACCAAAATACTGGTATGCTTTGGGCTGGTTAAGTTTTTTGTCGGCAGCGGCATTTACCATTTGGTATACGCTTTTACAACGACCGGGAGTAAAAGTTTCGATTTTGAATGTGTGGAAGTTCCTTATTCCGGTGGCCGGAGCAGCATTAAGCTGGATTATTTTAAGGGATGAAAAACCCGATTTAATATCGATTATTGAAATGGCCATTATTGCCATTTCCTTACTTTCACTCAATTATGCCAACCGAAAAATAAAAACATAAAAGGCCGGATTTTACTAGCAAACCCGACCTTTAGAATATCATTAAAATTCGATTTTATTCCTCCAAAACCAACAATTCAATTTTTCTGAAATCTGTTGGACCACTTTCTGCCTGCAACGAAATTGTTCCTTTTGTAAGGATTAAATTGCCATCGGCAGGAACCAGTTTTTCGAAAGTAGCATCGCGTGGGTCCAACTGTGGTTGTTCGTAATGCATTACTTCCACACTATCCACAAAATGACGTATTGTTTTTCCACCATGTACTTCTACCTCCACGCGCACCCACTGGTCGCCACGGTAAGTATCCGATTTCGAAACAATACAATGCTCCAGTCTTAACGTATCGTTCATTACAACATTGGTTCCGGGAGTACATAAATTCATTGTCGACCGATGTCCTTCGGCGGCACCACCCAACAACTGCACTTCAATTGAAGTTGGAAAATCCTGATCCAAATCCATCGATTCGGCACTTTGTCCGTGCAACATTAATCCGTTATTTCGGTAAGCCCAGCCCGGTCCGTTTTTTATTTGCTCGCCCACAAAACGATATTCTACACGTAAACGATAATGCGAAAATTCGTCTTTGAAAAAAATATGTCCGAATT
>JBNKOT010000108.1:0-3182 GCA_050294855.1 Draconibacterium sp.
CGATAAATGTATCAACGCGCCACAATATACGATTCAACAAATACAAAAAACAAAAAATGTTTTTACGCTAAATCAGAAACTAAAAGAGGATTTTAATAACGACGATACCATTACACTTTTCGATTCGGGTGCGCTCGACGGAGAATATACTGTGAAGTGTATTCGCGAAAACAAGGAAAATGTAAATTATACTGATATCGAAGTGCATGAGGACATTTCAAGTAATGATTTTGAAAGCGGCGCTTATATTATCCGGGGTACAATCGATGAATCGAGTTGTCTGACTGTCGATCAAATTTTTGAAGGACCTTTATTAAAACATGGTTTTATCGACGACGAAGAACTGAATGCAGCCAAGCGGCGAAAAGTGATTCGTGTTTCAGACCTGATCAGAATAATAATGGATGTGGAGGGAGTTGTCGCAGTTAAATCAATACAAATTGCAAACCGACCATTGGATAACGATGAAAACATTGAATCGAAAAGTGTTAAGTGGTGTCTCGATTTGGCAATGGAAGAAAATTACGTTCCTCGTCTAAGTCTCGACGATTCAAAATTAACGTACTACAAAGGTCAATTGCCGTTTCTTGCCGACCGAAGCGAAGTGGAGCCGATATTTGATGAATTAAAAAGTAAAGATCGTTTACAAAAAATACATTATCCGGTAATGGATATTCCGATTCCACAAGGCGAATTTCAAGATCTCGAAACCTATACACAACTTCAGGAAGATTTTCCGCTTACGTACGGGGTTGGTTTTGAAGGTATTCCGGGTTTGAGTTCGTTGGAAGGCGCCGATCGGATAATCCGCCAAACCGAAGTTTATCAACTGAAAGAATATCTCTTATTTTTCGACCAGTTGCTGGCCAATTATTTATCGCAGTTGTCGCATGTAAAAGATTTGTTTTCGATGAACGGCGAGAAGAATCAGTTTGGTGAGTACCTTATCGATAAAACATATTTTACACAGTTGCTTTTTAAAGAAGGTGTTGCAGATCCGCTGTACGTCGATCAAGGCGGGTATAAAATTGCATTGCAACAAATTGCCGAAGATCAACAGTTGTACGAAAAACGCAGAAATAAATTTCTCGACCATTTGCTGGGGCGATTTGCCGAATCGTTTTCCGATTACGCCATGTTGACCTTTAAAATGTCGGGAAACAAGTCGGATGCCGAATTGATCGAAGATAAACTCAAGTTTCTCGACGATTATCCCGATTTAAGCAAAACAAGAGGAAAAGGATTTAATTATCTCGATCCCTGTATGGTTTGGCATACCGATAATATTTCGGGTCTTGAAAAACGTGTTTCTTTGCTTTCCGGCATCGAAGAGAAAACAGTTAAAGACTTAAATTTCAGTAAGCACTTTGTTTTTATTGCTCCTGCAGTAGACGGCGATCCATACGAACTGCAAATTAAAAACGATGCATTAACAACATTATTTAAAGCCAATATTTTTGCGTCTGAAAATGAAGCCTGTCTGGCATTGGAAAAAATAATTATCAATGGAATTTGCAGAGATAAATACGAACTCATAGAAATTGGTACGAAATATTCTGTTGAATTAAGATGTGATGAACAAATCCTCCTGATAAGCGAATTATCCGACCTTTCGTTAGCAAATGCTGAATTGTTGATTTACGAAACCATTCAGGTTTTTGAGCAGGAATATTTTACCAATCCAGAATCAAATCGAAAAAATCTGGCTTGTCCCTTGTTTAATTATTTTCAGGTTGAAGTGATTCCGGATATGACGCCAGTAGCTCCAAATCCACCAACGTATACCGTATCTTATTCCTTATTTCGTGAAGCATTCGAGTTTACGGGAGTGCCGTTATTAAGCGGATCGATAACCGCAGATGCCAGCGAAGGCGATTCGGAAACTGAGGTGCTGAAAAAAGGACATCAACACATTTACGAAGCACTTTGGGATGTAGTGAACAATGGAATGGAAAGAGGACATTACATTTTCGATCCGGCGGTTGCACCATTTTCGTTGCCCTATTCTTTTACCATTGTCAATAGAAATGGAGTTGAAATCGCTCGGAGCCAAGCCAACGATTTTAATACTAAAATAGCTGCCGAGGCACTTGCATTAACTTCTGGACTAGTCACTGTCAGCGGTTCTACCGATAACGACGGAGATTACACCGTGGCAGCAGCAAGCGCTCACGGTCCGTTTGTTACGATTCAGGTGAATCCGGCGCCGATACTTCCAAAATTCGATGGTCAGCTTTCGTGGACCGAATTTTTTTCGCTGATTGCCATCGACAGAATTAACAGGAATTTTGAAGTTGCCCACGATTTGAGTAATGTTTTAAGCAAAGGCGATCTTGTTTCTATTGTTGGTTCGGTGAGCAACGACGCGGATTATACCGTTTTGGAAGTGGAAGTAAATGGTGCAAATACAACAGTTTATGTGAAAGAAAGCATTGCTTCAGAACATATTAGCGGTCAGTTAAGTTATTCAAAATCCTTTGAAATTGCCGGTCTGCAAACCGATTCATTTATTATCCGCGGCGGTGAAGATGAACAGGCCGTTCAGGATATGATTGATTTTATTGGAGAAAAGTTCTTTTCGCACGAAGGAATGCACGTTATCGAACATGTTTTGATGCGTCCCAAAATAAACGAATCATTATTTGTTGAGATTAACGGTGAGGTGCTTCAAAATGGACTAGCAAACAATGGCGAAATCTATTTCAAAAAAGCGCTTGGTATGGTTGCCACCAGCGTGGCAAATAATTCGATTTCTGTTGCCGGTAATATTTTGTCTGAAATTGCCGATAACAATATCAGTATTGAAGGAGGAAGTTTTAATGACGGAATTTACATTATCGATCATCAAACTTTCGATGGCGTAAATACCATTCTTACTCTAAAAGATATACCTGCTGTTATTTTATACGATTTGCCCGATGTAGAAGGCAATCCAAACGGGACATTAAAATTCACTAAGAAAGCGGCAGTAAATTCAGTTTCCGCAGAACTCAATCTTATTGTTGTCAGCGAGAGCGATGCTTCGAGCATCAACGAAGGTGAAATTGTTGAAATTAAAAATTCGAGTGAGGCGAGTAATGATTTCCGTTTTAAAGTTTTATCGGCAACTACAAATGGCAGCAATGTTGAAATTGTGGTTGGTCAGATTGAACAAGAGATTCAGGATGATTTATTACCGGTTC
>JBNKOT010000109.1:0-5765 GCA_050294855.1 Draconibacterium sp.
CGGATAAATTAATGCCATCGATTTTGGTCGATTCGCAAGCCGACCTGCTATTTTACGGAATGGGCGAAAAATCGATTGTTGATTTTGCCCGCCTGATAAAACGTGGAGTACCAATGGAAAACATCACCACCATTCCGCAAACTTCATTTTTGGTGAATCAAAACGAAAGTTACGCCACTAAAAAAAACTGGGACGAATTTGAATTAGCTTCACATGAAGCCTGTTTGAAAGACCGAAAAACATTTGCCCGAAATTTTATGCACATCGAGGAAGAGTCGAATAAAATGGAGGCAAAAAAGTTAATGCAAAACGTTGGCGATAAAACCGTTGTAGTAAATCCGCCCTGGCCCACTTTTAAAGAAAAAGAGATCGACCGGGTATACGATTTGCCTTACACACGCCTGCCCCACCCGCGCTACAACAGCAAGGGAACAATTCCGGCGTACGAAATGATCCGGCATTCGATAAACATTCACCGCGGATGTTTTGGAGGATGTACGTTTTGTACGATTTCGGCACATCAGGGAAAATTTATTGCCAGTCGCTCCGAAAAATCGGTTTTAAAAGAAGTTGAAAAAGTAACCGAAATGCCCGATTTTAAAGGATATATTTCCGACTTGGGCGGACCATCGGCAAACATGTATAAAATGAAAGGAATTCACGAAGACATTTGTAAAAAGTGCAAACGCCCCTCGTGTATTTTCCCTTCGATTTGCAAAAACCTCGACACCAACCACAAACCCATGCTCGACCTTTATAAAAAGGTACGAATGAATCCAAAAATCAAAAAAGCATTTGTGGGAAGCGGAATTCGTTACGACATGATTCTCGAAAAGACCGGTCGCGAAGAAACCGATGCCAGCAACAGCGAATACCTGCGCGAAGTAATAAAACACCATGTTTCGGGTCGGTTGAAAGTGGCTCCGGAACATTCGTCGGACGATGTTTTGAAATTTATGCGAAAACCATCGTTTAAACTGTTTGAACAATTGAACGACGAATTCATCAAAATAAACAAAGAGGAAAAACTGAATCAACAGTTGATTCCATATTTTATTTCGAGTCACCCCGGAAGCAAATCGGAAGATATGGCCAATCTGGCAATTCAGACAAAAAATATGAATTTCAGACTGGAGCAGGTACAGGATTTTACGCCAACGCCGATGACCTTGGCAACCGTAGTTTATTACTCGGGCTACCATCCGTACACACTCGAAAAAATTTATACCGCCCGAAATAAAAACGCCAAAGAGAGTCAACGCAAATTTTTCTTTTGGTACAAACGCGAATATAAAAATTCGATTATCCAGGATCTAAAATCAAAAGGAAGAGACGATTTAATTGGGAAGCTTTTTAAATAAAATACCTATATGAATAGCATTTCTCAAGATAAAATAAATGAAAAAGTCCAAATCTATTTCAAAAAAGTAGTTAAAGGATACTTAACAGAAGACATCAAAGTGCTTTTAAACGATGAGCTAGACAATAAGAACGAAGGTGGTTGTACAGCTCCGTTAGCAATGACAGTCTTCTCTGCGATGAATCAACTTGGTTATTTAACTAGTAAAAAAGACATTAATAGATTATCTCAAAAAGATAAAATTTGCAAAATACCTGATCACCCGATAACCGAAACTTGCATCAAAGAATTTTGTAATCAATGGATGTATAAGGTTAATAAAGATTACAAGAAAAGTACTTATCAAGAAATATTTCATAATCTTTTCCGAAATGGGATTGCTCACCAGTTCCTATCAGTTTATCCTACTGCAATTACACGCTCATCAGAGCAAAAAGAATTAGTTGCTATTAATATAGATGAGCCAATTGAGATAACATTGCAAGTAAAACTTTTAGCTGAAGATTTTTTATTGGCACTCAATAAATTAGATAAAAAGCTGGTAAAAGCCTATGAAAATGATTTTGAATTTGTAAATCATATTTATGAAAGGCTAGCCAAATTAAATGATAATTATTTATCAAAAAATAAAAAACTTTATAACAAAGTAAAAAGCAGTCTTAATAACAATACTAAAATAGTTACTACTAATGTAACAACAAGATCCCCAGATATTAATAAGGATTAAATACTATCCAAATATATTGTTCAAACCATGGAGATTAAAGCAAAACAACTATATTTCTAACATAATTACACTCTCGTTAAAAGCAAAACAAAAATGAAAACAGCTAAATTTTTACCATTAATATTCCTTCTTATTTTTACAAGTTGTGCTGAATTGATGCAAGTTGCGCAGTCGGTTTCAAGTGGTGATCAGCCACTAACATCGACAGAAATTACCGGAGGTTTAAAAGAAGCTTTGAAGGTGGGTATCGACAACTCTTCGAAGATTTTAGGAGCCACTGACGGATATTACAAAGACGATCTGGTAAAAATTCTTTTACCACCAGAAGCCGATGTAATTGTAAAAAACATCAGCAAAATTCCGGGCGGAGATCAATTGATTGAAGATGTGCTGCTAAAAATTAATCGTGCTGCTGAAGATGCTGCAAAAGAAGCAAAACCAATTTTTCTGAACAGCATAAAAAGTATGACGATTGCCGATGCCGCAGGAATTCTTGCCGGAGGTGACAATGCAGCAACAGAATACCTTCACCAAACAACTTACGACCAGCTTTTCGAATTATATCGCCCCAAAATAGAGGCGTCGGTCGAAAAAAAGCTAATTGGCAATGTTTCTACCGGCGAAAGTTGGGATGTAATGGCAAGCAAATGGAACGATGTAGCGAAATCGGTAGTCGGACAAATCGCAGGATTCAAACCTGTTGAGATCGACTTGGATGAATACCTCACACACAAGGCGCTAGACGGATTATTTCTCAAAATTGCCGACGAGGAAAAAAAGATCAGAAAAGACCCGGCAGCACGTGCAAACGACCTCTTCAAACGGGTTTTTGGCTCGCTTGATTCCTAAACAAAATTCATTAAATAAAAATTATTTTAAGATTTTACCTACATTCTGTTGAATGTTATCTTTTTAATTCTTAATTTCCAAAAGCAAAAACTGACCCGATCTTCGTCTCATTTTTTGATTGAATAAAAAGATAATTTATTAAACTTCACTACAATGCAGCTCGAATTTATAAAAATAGAAGAAGCAAACGATTTACTCAATCAACTGATTGAACACCATCCACACTCAATTTTCCTGACCGATCACGATTTTAAAGTGAAGTATTACAACAAGGCATTTCAGCGTTTAACCAGAAGCGATAAAGGCGACATTATCGATCGTGAGTTTTGCGAAATTATGGGTTGCACTCAACGCGAGAAAATCATTCCAAGAACAAATAATTTTTGCAACCACTGTCAGTTAAGAGAACTTTTATCGGGCTCTAATTTGTCCGAATTATCGTTAATCCGCGATTTTGTGATTCACAATAAAGTGGTAACAAAACACCTTCACATCGACACTCACCGGGTGGTAATGAACAACCAAAAATACCGACTCGTTGTAATCGAAGACCGAACCAACAAACACGAATTCAAAGCAAAAACCTCGTAAAGCAATTAAATAAATGCACGAATAAAATCGAATTTTAATCCATAACCCACTTGAACAATTTTCCTCAAATAACACTTTCCTTTGGCAATTTTAAAAACCAGCCGGTTGTTTTTGTTAATTTCAAATTCAACTGGAACATAGTTGAGCAGCTTAAAAAATATGAAAAATCAACTTTCATTCCATCCGAGAAACGTTGGTGGATTCCCCAAAATATTTTTGATTTAGGAGAACTTAAAAAGAATTTGGGCGACAAAATAGAAATAGATTCAAGTGCCTTAAAAATAAAAGTACCGGATAGTTATCTCGCACTTTTACAACAAAAACGTTACAGCGAAAATACAATCAAAACCTACCTTCTTTACTTTGAAAATTTTATCGATTATTTTATTGGATCAGATTTGAATGAAATTTCGATTGAAAGGATCAACAATTATATTCTGGAGTTGATTGAACAAAAAAACATTTCGCACAGCCAGCAAAACCAGCGAATTAATGCGATCAAATTTTATTACGAAAAGGTTTTGGGACGCGAAACGGAATACTATAATATCGAACGGCCACGGCAAGACCGGAAACTCCCGGACGTTTTAAGCAAGGAAGAAGTTGGCAAGATGCTGAAAACAACAAAAAATCTAAAGCACAAAACGATAATCGCACTTATTTATTCTTGTGGGCTAAGACGCAATGAATCGATTAACATAAAAATTTCTGATATCGATTCAAAAAGAATGCTGATTAAAATTAGGGGCGCAAAAGGGAAAAAAGACCGTTATGTACAATTATCGCCCAACGTTTTACCACTGCTTCGCGAATATTATAGAAGGGAAAAACCGAAAATATGGATTTTTGAGGGTGCACCGGCTAAACAGTACAGCGCGGTTAGTGTATATAATGTGGTAAAAAATGCGGCAAAAAAGGCCGGGATTCGTAAACGTGTTTACCCACACATATTAAGGCACAGTTATGCTACGCATCACTTAGAACAAGGAACCGATTTACGATTTATTCAGGAATGGTTAGGCCATGACAGTTCAAAAACAACAGAAATTTATACACACGTGTCGAACAACAGTTTTATAAAATTTATAAATCCGATTGACGATATTACTTTAAGCGAAAAATTAACAAAATACAAACATACACGACCATTTTAGGTCTGTATAGTTACAAACACCCAACGACAAAGTAGATGTAAATTAACACACTTAAACATACACATACGTTAGGCTTCATGCAAATTAAGACAGCACTAGAATGCAAAATAATAATTCAATAAAATCAATAATATGGCTACAGAAATAAGAATGAATGACCCAGCGTTAGAAGCGAAAATCAGTTCAGCAAAAGTCAGGATTGATTTTCTATTAAAAAATCGTAGAAGACTCGCATTTAAAGCTCAGATAAATCTTATAAGTTCAATCATATTGATTATTTTTTCACTAGGATTTGGACTTTCTTTTTTAGTTCAGTTACCCTGGACATCTAACTCTCGAGATATATTGAATTTAGGAGGAATGATATTAATTGTTCTTGTATTAATTATCGTTCTTTTGATTAAAAACCAAACTCGACTTTCACATGACATAACTGACACAGATTCTGTCATAAATGATGGCTATAGTGCCGTTGAATTTGCAGAGAAATCTTTAATTCTTAAAAAATCAGACTCATGAATGAAGAACTAAATCGTGAAGCACATAGACGATTAGATGAGTTTGATAAAGACTCTAAAAATATAATCGACAAGATTGTTGCAAGAGCAAAGGAATTTTCAAAATATAAGACACAAGTTCTCTTTGGTATTTTAGGAGGAGCAGTATCAATTCCTTTAAGCTTAATAATTGCTGAGATATCATTTTTATCCTTTGCAGCTATTTCTTCTCCATTTCTAGCAATAGGAACTGTAGCAGGGATATACTTATCAAGAGGTAAGAGACAGCTAGCCATTGAAAAGAAAATAGATGAAAGGTTTATGATTTTGGATGGGTATGTAAAAGAATATAAACTAGCAGCCAGTACAATACTGGAACAGATTAATAACTTACCTCCCAATACACCTCCAGATATTATAGATGAATTGTGGAATACTTATAGGGAATTAAATAAAGCTGAGAAATATATTCCCATGTTACCTCCTGTTGAGATAAAGATTCTTAAAAATGGAGATACTAAATCAATGGAAGAAAGAAATGAATAAAAGCACGAAAGCCTAACACGCGGTATAGTTAATAAGGGTTT
>JBNKOT010000110.1:0-2109 GCA_050294855.1 Draconibacterium sp.
GTCATTCTTATTTCAACACAAATTTAAACGAGGCGAAAGGTAAAAAAATAAAACCACGAATAGAAGTGAATATTTGGATTCAAGAGTATTCAATTACGGATGATGTAAATATTTTTTTTATCTGCAATTCTTCAAAAAAAATTCATTCTGCTCCTCTTTTATCCAGAAATATATTAGATTGGCATTTATTGTTGATTTTATCTGACAAATACAATTCTGAATGAAACGCAAAATTTCCCTTTTTACTGCTCTTTTTCCGATAATTGTTTTGATTGCTATGTTAACCCTGAACGTGTTATTTTTCGACGACACGCTGTCGGGAGCCAACCAGATTGCACTTTTACTGGCTGCTGCACTGGCCGGTGTAATTGCCATATTTTTAGGGTTTGAGTGGGAAAATGTGATGAAAAAAGTAGTTTCAACCATTGGAACTGCCATGCCCTCTATAATAATTTTATTGTTGATAGGATCGTTGGCGGGCACCTGGATGATCAGCGGTGTTGTTCCGGCAATGATTTATTATGGATTGGACATTATAAGTCCAAAATTATTTTTGGTAACTGCAGTAATTGTAAGTTCGATTGTAAGTGTTGCCACCGGAAGTTCGTGGTCGACAATTGCAACCATTGGAGTTGCTCTGCTGGGTATTGGCCACGCCATTGGAATCAACGAAGCGGTGGTTGCCGGTGCAATAATCAGTGGTGCCTATTTTGGGGATAAAATGAGTCCGCTGAGCGACACAACCAACCTGGCGCCTGCAATGGCAGGAACCGATTTATTTACGCATATCCGCTATATGACGTTTACCACAGTACCGTCGATGGCAATTACCTTGATTATTTTTTTAGCCATCGGATTTAGTTACGATTTTTCGTCAGCTACCGTGAATGTTGAAAGTGTAAAAATTGCAATTGATGGAACATTTAACACCAACCCCTTACTTTTTCTGGTGCCGGCAATTTTACTAACCATCATTATTTTGAAAGTCCCCCCACTTCCGGCATTGCTGGCAGGAACTTTACTCGGAGGTATTTTTGCTGTTATTTTTCAACCTGATATTATCACTCAAATTGCAGGAATTTCGGACAACTACATGAAAGCCTCGTACATTGCAATGATGCAAAGTATGTTTGGAGATGTAAGTTTAACGACTCCCAATGCCGCAGTTAATGATTTATTAAGTACGTCGGGAATGAGGGGAATGTTAGACACTGTTTGGCTGATTATTTCGGCGATGATTTTTGGCGGTGTGATGGAATCGGCTGGCTTTCTAAAAAGAATTACTCAACCCATTGTGAAATATGCCAAAAGCACCGGAAGTCTTGTTGCGTCAACCGTTGGAACCTGTATCTTTTTTAACACGACTGCCTCCGATCAGTACATTGCGCTGGTGGTTCCGGGTAGAATGTATCGTAAAACCTACGAAGAAAAAGGATTAAAACCCGAAGTATTAAGCCGGACTTTGGAAGACAGCGGAACGATGACATCGGTTTTAATTCCATGGAATACCTGTGGGGCAACGCAATCGAGAGTTCTGGGTGTAGATACCTGGGCTTATGCTCCATACGCATTTTTTAATATTATCAGCCCTTTAATGAGCATTTTGTTTGCTTATTTAAACATCAAAATCCGACGTTTTGCCAAAGGCGAAAAAATAGAGACAGAGAACGATACTGAATAATCTTTCACCATTATTTTTGCCCACATTTAAACCTGAACAAGTAATTTTAGTCAAAAAATTGAAAACTAAAATTACGTAAAATGAAAACCAGACTTACGATCTCCTTTCTCTTTTTATTCTTTTCTTTTTGTTTTGCACAAGATATTCAAACCGATAACTGGATGCAATGGCGCGGTCCGCTTGGTACTGGTGCTGCAGTAAAAGGCAATCCGCCAATTGAATTTAGTGAAACACAAAATCTGAAATGGAAAACTGAAATTCCCGGGAAAGGTCATGCGACTCCACTAGTTTGGAATGACAAAATTATAATTCAAACAGCTGTTGCCACCGATGAAAAAACTGAGGTTGACTCTGACAAACCGGTAAGTGAAGGACAAAGAAGAATGTCGGGAACAAAAACAGACGCCATTCACGATTTTCGCGTCATT
>JBNKOT010000111.1:0-8238 GCA_050294855.1 Draconibacterium sp.
TAGTATTGGCTGCCATGCAAAAAACCGCGCCAATGTTCAACCTGACGATACCATTGTAATCTGGGGATCGGGAAAAGTTGGTTTGTGCATTTTGCAAGCCATTCGAACCGTTACCTACAATACTGTTTTTATGGTCGATATTTTAGATGAACGATTGGCAATTGGACCAAAATATTACGAGAATGTAATTGCAATTAATGCTAAAAAAGAGAATCCGCTTGAACGCATAAAAAAAGAGACAAACGGAAATGGTGTTGATGTTGCTTTCGAGGCGGTGGGTCATGCACACGAATTTGAAGGTGGAATAAATCCGGTTTTTGGATGTATTCAGGCTGTAAATGGCGGAGGTAAAATTTGTGTATTGGGTTTGGGTGCCGAACCCGCACCCATAGTATTTAAAGAACTAATATGGAAAGAGGCAACAATTGTTTCTTCGAGAGTGAGTCATGGCGAATTTGCAGAAGCAATTGATCATTTAAAAAACGGACGATTAAAACCCGATGCATTGATTTCGAAAAAATTACATGGCTCCGAAACACAAAAAGGCTTCGAAATACTCGAAGAAAATCCGGCCGAAAACATTAAAATTTTACTTGATTTCAGGAATTAATATCTGACTTTTATTGAAGAACAATTCGCTCAATTCACTTCTTTTAACTCAAAGATTTACTGCATAATATTCTTAAATTTGTGCAATTCGAAATTTCTATGATAACAACAGATAATTTTAACCAGCTAAAATCCGAACTCGACGGCGATCTTTTTGTCGACAATGTGCAACGTGTTTTGTATTCAACCGATGCATCGCAATACAAAGAAATGCCACTGGCCGTTACCAAGCCAAAATCGAAAGACGATATAAAAAAGATAATTCGTTTTGCCAGCGAAAACAAAACTTCGATTATACCGCGTGGTGGCGGAACTTCGTTGGCCGGACAAGTAGTTGGTCGCGGAATTGTTGTCGACATTTCGAAATACATGAATCGAATCCTCGAGTTTAATAAGAAGGAAAATTATGTGATTGTTGAACCCGGAGTGGTGTTGGCTGAGTTAAACTTATTTCTGGCAAAACACGGATTGCAATTCGGCCCCGAAACATCGACAGCCAACCGATGTGTGATTGGCGGAATGTTGGGGAACAATTCCTGCGGTTTACATTCTTTGGTTTATGGAAGTGTACGCGAACACATTTTAGAAGTGGAAGCGATTTTAGCCGATGGTTCGGAAACAACTTTTAAAGCCTTGACAAAAGAAGAATTTGAATCGAAATTAAATAGAAATCCCAATCCACTCGAAAAGGCCATTTATCAAAATATTAACGAAATTCTCTCCAATCCGGAGAATCAAAAAGAAATTCGCGATAAATTCCCCGATCCCAAACTCACACGCAGAAACATGGGCTACGCCATCGATGTTTTGTTAAATTCTGCACTATTTACCAAAGCCGGCGAACCGTTTAATTTTTGCAAATTGCTAGCAGGATCGGAAGGAACCTTGGCATTTTCGCACCGGATTAAATTGAATGTAATTCCACTTCCTCCAAAATTCAAAGGATTGGTTTGTGCACATTTCGAAACGCTTGAAGAATCGCTGCTTGGAAATTTGGTTGCATTAAAACACAAACCCACCGCCATCGAATTAATGGACGACACGGTGATGCAGTGTACCAAACAAAACATCGAACAAAACAAAAACCGTTTTTTCGTGAAGGGAGATCCGGGTGCGATGTTAATGATTGAGTTTTCGTATAAAACCGAAAAAGAATTATTTGACACCGCTGCGGCCGTGGAAAAAGATCTTCGCGCTGCCGCACTTGGTTATCATTTCCCGTTGGTAACCGGTGCCGATAATATAAAACGAGTTTGGGCCTTACGAACTGCCGGGTTGGGTTTACTTTCGAATATTCCGGGCGACCGGAAAGGAGTTCCCGGAATTGAAGACACTGCGGTTTATCCTGAATATTTACCTGATTATGTTGCCGACATTAAAAAAGTACTGGCAAAACTCGGCCTCAACAGTGTTTATTATGCCCACATCGCTACCGGTGAAATTCATTTCCGACCACTGATTAATTTTAAAGATCCTGCGGATGTAGAACGTTTCGACACTTTGATGACCGAAGTGGCAAAACTGGTAAAAAAGTACCGCGGATCGATGAGTGGCGAACATGGCGACGGCCGGGCACGCGGAAAATTTATTCCGTTTATGTTGGGCGAAAAAAATTATCAGCTTGTTCAATCGGTAAAAAAAGCCTGGGATCCGAATAACATTTTTAATCCCGGAAAAATTGTTGATACACCTCCAATAACAGAAAGTTTGCGTGTAATTCCCGGAAAAGCTCTTCCTGAATTTGAAACAGTTTTCGATTTCTCGAAAAACAACGGTTATTTCCGAAGTATCGAAAAATGTAACGGAACAGGCGACTGCCGAAAAAGTGAAGTAATTGGGGGTACACTCTGCCCTACATTTATGGCCACCCGCGACGAAGACAAATCGACACGCGGACGAGCAAATATTTTGCGCGAATTTCTGTACAATAATGAAAAGGAAAATCCTTTTGATCATAAAGAAATTTACGACATTCTTGCGCTTTGTATTTTGTGTAAAGCCTGTAAAAGCGAGTGCCCTTCGAATGTTGACATGGCAAAATTAAAAGCCGAGTTCATGCAGAATTATTACGACATTCATGGAATTCCGCTACGCTCGAGACTAATTGCTTATTTGCCGCGTTTAAACAAGCTGGCAATGATTAGCCGACCGATTTCCAATTTTATCATGAATACGTCGATTCTGAAACGAGCCATCGGATTTTCAACAAAAAGAAATGTACCGCCACTGTCGAAAATAACATTAAACCGTTGGACAGAAAATGGAATTCCGCTACCCGAAAAAGAAAGTAAAGGGAAAGTGTATTTGTTTAACGACGAGTTCACCAATTACAACGAAAGCGATATTGGAATAAAAGCGATACTGTTATTATCGAAATTGGGTTACGAAGTAAAAATTCCGGTTCACAAAGAAAGCGGACGAACTTTTCTTTCGAAAGGATTGGTGAGAACCGCCAAAAAAATAGCCATCCAAAATGTAAATCTTTTAAAAGATATTATTTCTGAAAAAACACCTTTGCTTGGAATCGAACCTTCGGCAATTCTGGCTTTTCGCGATGAATATCCTGAATTGGTCAATAAAGATTTACAAACGGCAGCAAATAAACTGGCAGAAAATACTTTCATGTTCGAAGAGTTTATTTCAGCTGAAATTGAAAAAGACAATATTTCTTCGGCTGATTTTACATCGGAAGCAAAACAAATTTTGTTGCACGGACACTGTCAGCAAAAAGCAATTGCATCGACCGAACCAAGTATAAAAATGCTTTCGCTGCCAACAAATTATGTGGTAAAAGAAATTCCGTCGGGTTGTTGCGGAATGGCCGGATCGTTTGGTTACGAAAAAGAACATTACGATTTATCGATGAAAATTGGCGAGCTGGTTTTATTTCCAGAAGTCAGAAATGCCGAAGAAGAAACCATTATTTCTGCGCCCGGAACTTCGTGTCGCCACCACATAAAAGATGGTACCGGGAAACCCGCCAAACATCCGATTGAGATTTTATATGAGGCTTTGATTTAATGGATGCGGCGATTTTCAAACGTTGTTTTTAAAAATGATAAAACAAGATTCCCTAACATTTGTTATTTAATAAAAATCAAATCCATGAACGATTTTTGGAACGAAAGATACAGCAGCAAAGAATTTGTATACGGCGAAGCGCCCAACCAATTTGTAAAACAAGAACTGGCTAAATTAACACCGGGCAAAATATTGTTTCCGGCTGAAGGAGAAGGACGAAATGCAGTTTTTGCAGCTACTTTGGGCTGGCAGGTTACCGCTTTCGATCCGAGTATTGAAGGCAAGAAAAAAGCAAAATTATTGGCGAAGAAGAACAATGTTCAGATTGGATATTTGATCGACAATTACGAAAACATCGACTTAGAAAAAGGAAGTTTTGATTGTATTGTTTTGGTGTTTGCACACACGCCGACGCAAAAAAGAAAAGCAGTTCATCAGAAATTAATAAGCTATTTAAAACCCGGCGGTACACTTTTATTGGAAGGGTTTTCAAAAAAACAAATTGAAAAAAAATCAGGTGGTCCTCAAAATCTCGAAATGCTTTTCTCTAAAAACGAACTTCAAGACGACTTTCATTCACTCTCAAAAATTAAAATTACTGAAGCCGAAACCCAATTAAATGAAGGTGTTTTCCATCGGGGAAGTGCCTCAACAATTCGTTTAATTGGAACGAAATAAACATATTTTTACTAAATTGGCCGATCAAATTTTTATACCTTACCAATTGAAACGGATTACTTCTTTACTACTATTTCTTTGCGTTTTTATTCAATATTTACAAGCCCAAAATTCAATCAAAGCAATTCGGATTGAACAACCTCCGGTAATCGATGGAGCAGTAAACGAAGAAGTTTGGAACCGTGCTTTTATGGTAAACGAGTTTTATCAGCGCGAACCAAACGAAGGCCAGCCTATTTCGGAAAAAACCGAATTTTACACTTGTTACGATGCCAACAACATTTATTTTGCCGTTAAATGCTGGTCGAAACCCGAAGATATAATTGCCAAAGAATTGGCGCGCGATGTAAGTTTGGCGAAAGACGATCGTATTCAGATTATTTTAGATACGTATAACGATAAACGAAATGCCTACTGGTTTCAGGTGGGTCCTCGTGGTTCGATTGGAGATGCGATTGTCAGCGAAAACGGAAAAGCTTTTAATAAACAATGGGATGGACTTTGGACCGGAAAAGCAAAAATTACCAATTACGGCTGGGAAGCTGAGTTAGCAATTCCGTTTAAAACCATGGGTTTCGATAAAGAAAGTAAAGAGTGGGGTATTAAATTTATTCGACACATGGTTAATAAACTGGAGTCGGGTTACTGGCCGGTTGCGAATTTAAACGCCAACCGCTTTCAGGTTTCCGACGCCGGAATATTAGAGGGAATTGAAGACATTACTCAAGGAATTGGCCTCGATATTTCGCCCTATCTGGTAACTGGATTTAATACGCAAAAAGGCGAAAAATTGGATCCAAAACTTACTGCCGGAGTCGATCTTTTTTATCAGATCACGCCAAGTTTAAAATCATCGCTAACCATTAACACCGATTTTGCTGAAACCGAAGTCGACGACCGCCAGATCAACCTTACACGTTTTAGTTTGCATTACCCAGAGAAACGTGATTTCTTTTTAGATGGTGCCAACTATTTTCAATTTGGACTGGAAGGAGACAGCGAAAGTCCTGTTTCAAATAAATTAATTCCTTTTTTCTCACGAAGAATGGGTTTAGACGAAGACGGAAACCCGATTCCAATTAATGTTGGAGCAAAACTTACGGGGCAGGTCGACAACTGGAATGTGGGAATGATGTATATTAACGATGCCCGCGATGAAGGAATCAATAATTTTTCGGTTGCACGAGTTACCCGAAACCTTGGAGAACAATCGTCGGTGGGAGTTATCGGCACCTACGGAAATGCCTTGAGTGGAGATCAGAACACGGTTGTTGGAGCCGATTTAAAACTCGCCACATCAACTTTTAAAGGAAATAGAAACGTATCGTTTTTTCTTTTTGGTTTAAAATCGAACACCAAAGAAATAAAAGGAGACGATGCTTCGTGGGGAGTTCAGGCCGTTTATCCAAACGATTTAATTAAAACACGAATCGGACATCAACAGATTCAGAAAAATTTTGTGGCCGGAATGGGATTTGTGCCGCGTGTTAATATTCGAGAAACATACGGAGAATTTATGTTGGGACCACGCCCAAATAATTGGGGAATTATGCAAATAGAGTTTGGCGGCGAGTTCGATTTTATCTCGAACTTTGAAACCGGAGAACTGGAAACACGCCAAATAAAAATTCAACCGATGGGAATTCGTTTTTTATCGGGTGAGGAAATCAATTATTCGTTGGTAAACCAGTTCGAAATGCTGTCAGAAGATTTCAATATTTTTGAAGACATTGTAATCCCGCAGGGAAATTACGAATGGTGGCACCAATCTTTTTCGCTCGAAACCAAAGGAGCACGAAATATTTGGGGAGCGGCAAAATACGGATTTGGAGATTTCTACAACGGAAACAGAAAAGATCTGGCACTGGAGATAAACTGGAAAGTTGCCGTTCCGCTTTTTATTGGAGGTAAATTTAATCAAAGTAAGGTCGACTTGCCCGAAGGTTCTTTTACGGCCAATATTTACCAGTTTAATACGAATATTTTATTTAGTCCAGACCTTACATTGTACAATTACCTCCAGTACGATAATGCAAGTAATAACATTGGCTGGCAATCTCGCTTTCAGTGGATATTAAAACCCGGAAACGAAATAATTCTGGTATGGACTTCGAATTTTATGGAACAAGAAAACGGCTTTGTAATAGATCAGGGTGCAGCACGATTAAAACTCAAATATAATATTCGGTTCTAATTCGATGCCTGTAAAAAAAATTACAAAATAATTAAACGATAAAACTTTTTAGTGGTATTTTCGTTATAGTCTTAACAATCATCATTTTCTGAAAAAGAATCTTCGCAAGACAGCAATTCTTATAAAAGAAGCACTTATACATTAAATTAGAGGTAAATAAAGTAAAAGATTAGAAAAAGGGGTCTTTATTTTTGTTTAGTAAAAAGTAAATATCTATACTTGCACGTGAATCCAATACCGATTCACATCCCTTCATTAATTGTTCCATCATTATTTATCAATTAAAAAATCAAAAAAAACGGAATAACAATTTAACTAATGTACGATATTTTAGAATTGAATAAAAAACTCGTTCCCGAGTTGAAAGACATCGCTAAAGGATTAAATATCAAGCGAATAGAATCATTCAAAAAACAAGATTTGATCTATAAAATTCTTGACACACAAGCTGTTCAGGAGGTAGAAAAAAAAGAACGCAAGAAAGCTCCAAAAGAGCAACCCAAAGAAGAAAAAGGAATCAAAAATCTTTTTAGCAAAAAACAAGCTGCTCCTGAAAACAAGGAGTCTGCCAACGACGATCCACGAAGAGGAAAACGCCCACGCAGAGAAAGAGTTGAGCCAATTATAAAACGCGAAAAAATTGAATCGGGCAAAAAGAGATCGCATCAGCAATCAAAAGATGCAGGTGTTCAATCTCGCCAGGATCAGATAAAATCAATTATCAAAGGTTTTAATCGAGAAAAAGAAGGTGAAGAGCAAATTGAAGCGCCAAAACAAGAAAATAAACCTCGTATTGAGGTGAAGCTTCAATCGCAAAAACCACATTCAGAAAAGCCTAAATTTCAGGAAGCGAATAAAACTCAGGAAGCACCAAAAATGCCCGACGTTGAGCGCACACCTTCGGTTCAGATTACAAAAGACAAAGACAGAACCGAGGACAAAGCAAGACCTCAACGACATAAGCAGGAAAATCAGAATGGCCGTCAAAAAATACGTGCCTACGAATTCGATGGAATTATTACCAACATTGGTGTTCTCGAGATTCTGCAGGATGGTTACGGTTTTCTTCGTTCATCCGATTTCAATTATTTGAACTCGCCCGACGATATTTATGTGTCGCAATCGCAAATAAAACTGTTTGGTTTAAAAACCGGCGATACCGTAAAAGGTACAATCCGCCCTCCAAAAGAAGGCGAAAAATATTTCCCTTTAATTAAGGTTCTGGAAATAAACGGAAGGAGTCCCGATTACATTCGCGACCGTGTTCCGTTTGAGCATTTAACTCCGCTTTTCCCCGATGAAAAATTTAACCTGACCGGAAATGGTCACGATAATCTTTCTACCCGAATTGTTGATATGTTTGCTCCAATTGGGAAAGGACAACGTGGATTAATTGTTGCTCAGCCAAAAACAGGTAAAACTGTTCTTTTAAAAGAAATTGCAAACGCAATTGCGGCCAACCATCCAGAAGTTTATATGATCGTTTTATTGATCGATGAACGTCCGGAAGAGGTAACCGACATGGCGCGAAGTGTAAACGCCGAAGTAATTTCATCGACTTTCGATGAGCCTGCCGACAAACACGTACGTGTAGCAAATATTGTGTTGGAAAAAGCAAAAAGAATGACAGAATGTGGTCACGATGTTGTGATACTTCTCGATTCAATTACGCGTTTGGCACGAGCTTACAATACCGTTCAACCTGCATCAGGAAAAGTACTTTCCGGAGGTGTTGA
>JBNKOT010000112.1:0-2914 GCA_050294855.1 Draconibacterium sp.
TAGCTACAATTATGATAAAAATAAACAGTGCCGCAACACTAATAAGAATTACAAAATAATCATTCATATAAATTAAATTAAAGGGTTACTAATTGCCTTGTTTTTTTACTAAAAGAATATGGTCGTCGATTACATTTTTGACCTGAATTATGGAAGATGTTGGAATAGAGGTTTCATCATCAGTAATGGCATCGAGCGTTCGTATCGAGCCTTGAACGTTTAACTGAACTTTGCCCATTCCTTCACGTTTTGCAGGAATTACCAAATAAACTTCTCCTAATTTGCCGATTGCATTGTTCATATTCAATGTTCCACTTTCTGCCATTTTCGACATAAAATAGAACAGGGAAGCCATTAAAAACATCATCAGTAATCCACAGAGGGTTGCAAATGCGATTACCATTAATGGTTCAAGTCCGGCATTAATAAATCCTATTCCCGACCATCCAAAAACAGTAAAAAAGGCGACAATGTTTTTTAGCGAAAGAAATTGAAATGGAATAAAATCTCCGTTCGAAATATCAGCATCAATATCGGTATCGACATCTACATCGGCATCGCTACCAAATATTGTTAATACAAGAAGTAGAAGGAAAATTACGGTTGACGGAATTGTAATGATCCAAAACACCTGTTCGAATACACCTATTTCCGACCAATTGGGGAGGATTGAATTAATTATCATTGGATAAATTTTTGGTTTTACCTTTTAAATTTACACAATAAGAGTTTCAATCCAAGTTATGATTACATATTTGAAGGTATTTTGTAGGTTAATTGCCGATTTTTAGGTGTAATTACATGAAAGCAGCGGTTAAAAATGATGATGAATACTTTCTTGCAAATAAGGATGATTTTTGGGAATAAGGTTTGCCTTGGTAAGATAATGCGAAACCACCAATGCGAAGAATCCGGCGTAACCAAGGAAAGTACCAATTTCGAGTAACCCAAATTTTGCCTCGTGAACGGTAGCCGGCCAAATTATGTAATACAACTCGGTGTACTGACCGATAATCAGAATAAGAATAACCGGGAAAATAATCCGTTTTTTCCTTGAGCTCGAACGGGGCATTAATACCAAAAATGGAATAAACCAGTTGAGTATGATATTGGCGAAAAACAATATTTTGTAAGTGCCGTGCCAGCGATGCACAAACCACATGGTTTCTTCCGGAATGTTTCCGTACCAGATGAGCATGAATTCAGCAAAATTGAAATACCCCCAAACAATACTTGTCATAAAAATATAACGGGTGAAATCGTGTAAATGACTGCTGTTTAGCATTTCGAATTTTCCCATTCGCTGCAAAATAATTACAACTAATGTTATGATGGTTGCGCCGTGCATAAAAGCTGCGATAAAACTTTTTGCGGCAAACAAAGTGCTAAACCAGTGTGGTTCGAGCGACATTAACATATCGACAGCAAAAACACTAAAAGTTATGGCAATGATAAAAATGAAAACTTTGGAAAAGAATTCTGATTTTTCGAAATATTTTATTCCTCCGAATTCATCTTCCTGAAGCGAAATTTTCCGAAGTAGTTTAGACATTCCGATCCAGGCCGCAAAAAATACAACCACTCGTATAAAAAAGAAAGGGATATTTAAATAAGGCGATTTGTACTGCAGTAAATGATCGGTTTGTACTACGTCTTCGTGTGTCCATTCGAAAATGGAATGCATCCCGAAATACATGATCAGAAAAAATACAGCTGCAAAAGGAATATATGCGGCAATGGCTTCCGGAATTCTTTTAAAAAGTGCCGACCAGCCCGATTGTGTAATGTATTGAATTGCACCAAAAAAGGCTGCTCCAATTGCAATCGATATAAAATAGTAATTATTTAAAAGATAATTTGCCCAGGTACGTTTTGGATCGAAAATAAATCCAAGTGCAAACGATACCACACCAATTGCAATTAACGCATAAGTGAGCATTTTAAATTTTTTTGATACGATTAATTTTTCATCCATAACCGGCTATTTTTGAAGTCCTCAGTTTGTCTATTTTTGTAATTCTTGTTTAATGTACATAGCAATTTTCCATCGGTCGTCCGATTTAATCATTGATCCGTGTTCTGCCATAATTCCAAAACCCACTGTAATAACATGGTAAATATCGGCCTCCGGATTGGCGCGCATTTTATCGCTTAATAAATTGGCTGGAGGATAACTGTATTTTTTATTGACATACAACTGGCCTTGACCGTCACCTATTTCTCCGTGGCAATTGATGCAATAAATTCCATACATTCTTTTTCCACGATCTAAATTTTCCGGACTGCCTTCGATCGGATTTACCAAAGTAGCAGCTGCCAAGGCTCTGTCTTCTTCAGTCTTTTTATAAGCATAAGGAATTATACCCCGCGGAATTGTGCCTTCAACTGGTGGTTGCATGGTTTTTCCGTCTGCAAAATTTGGGTTGGCCGTGTAACTTTCGTAGGCCGAAGAATGTGCCATGTCGTCGAAATATTCCCAGCCGGTAGTTTTGCGGTTATAATCGCAAGAATTCAGCAAGAATAAAAGTAATCCAGCAAAAACAATGTATTTCGAATTTTTCATACCAATCGTATTATTCAATTTCACCATGTTCTTTAATAATTGATTCAATCGAATCGTTTTCTGCGCCCAGGCTTTTTTTATCGAGCACCATTACAAATTTATCATCGGTTGCACGTTCATGAAAAATCTCGGCTTGTTTGCCCGGAAATATTTTTGCCCGCACCGAAAATGTTAATAGTGTAAGTAAAGTGATGGATAAAATAGTTGCCACAATTGTTACCACAATAAACGATGGAAACGCATTAAACGGTTTTCCCCCATAATCTAAGGGCCAGCTAAAACCTGCAGCGTAAGTAAGAAATCCTAAAATTCCGATGGCTGCGAATAGTCCGTAAAAAAAATGCGGCATGT
>JBNKOT010000113.1:0-9858 GCA_050294855.1 Draconibacterium sp.
TCCTTCAACAATTGGTGCAACCGTTTCCAGATGCGATGGATTTGGCATTAATTTCAATTTTACCTTTTTGCCAAAATCGGTAACCACCTCATTTTCGTAACCTAAATGATATTTTACGTCGCCCTGCGAAATTTCGTCCTGATATTCTTTCCCGGTATATTCTTTAAAAATATTCTGGTAGGGTTTTTCAAGAATATTGGCGAGCACATTTAAACGTCCGCGGTGGGCCATTCCAATAATAAATTCTTCGATTCCAAGTTCCGCTCCCCGCTCAATTATCGCATCGAGTGCAGGAATTAAAGCTTCGGCTCCTTCCAACGAGAATCGTTTTTGCCCAACAAATTTCCGATGAATAAAATTCTCGAAACCAACAGCCAGTTTTAAATGATAAAAAAAGTGTTTCCGCTTTTCGTCCGAAAATTCCTGCGAATTTTTTGTACTTTCCATGCGCTCTTTTAACCACTGAACCACTTCAGGATTACGCATATAAACGTATTCCACCCCAATTGAGTGACAATAAGTTGCTTCTAAATGAGTAACAATATCTTTTAATTTTGCTGGTCCGATTCCAATGTCGTTACCTGCCATAAAAACAGTTTCGAGATCTTTGGACTCCAATCCAAAATTTTCAATATCGAGGGTTGGAGAATATTTTCTTCGTGCCCGCACCGGGTTTGTTTTTGTAAACAAATGCCCGCGCTGCCGATACCCATGAATTAAACTTAAAATGGCAAATTCTTTATTGATATTGCCTTGATTGACCAAATCTGGCTTTTGCGGGTAATTGGCACGTGCCAGTTCAAAACCTGCAAAAAACTGTTGCCAGCTTTTATCAACCAATTCCGGATTTTCTAAATAGCTTTGGTAAAGATCTTCTACAACTTCCAACTCCTGATTTCCTACAGACGAAAATTTATCCATCGTTGATTTTTATTTATCGTATTATTGATACTGAAGAAACAAGGTACAAATTTTATTGTTTACCTAAATCTCCAACTTTTTGCTACAAATTTAAAGTTTCTTTGTGTTTTTGAACTATCCACACCAAAGGTTTTAAGTTTAGATGCATTTTTTGTATAAAATCGAGCAAATTTCCGCAGTAAGAAAAATAAAAGATACGCCTGTTTAAACATAATCGATAAAAAGAATGTTCTAGTAAAAAAATATCGATAATGAAGCAATACGGAATTCTTCTCGTTTTTATTCTCTTTTGTTCTTGTATTAAGGCACAAGAAACAGAAATTACAAAAAATGTATTTCAAGGTACCCGTTTTGTTAATTCGCAGTCGGCTAACCTGGCAAAAAGAGGCAAACTACTTATGATGATTCAACATCGTTTTGGCGATATCAGCGGTGGTGGATATGAATTTTTTGGATTAGATCAGGCATCTATGAGAATTGGTTTTGAATATGGTTTTGCAAAAAACTTCAACCTTGGAGTTGGCCGAAGTACTTATTTAAAAACTTTTGATGCTTTCGCAAAATACCGCATCGTTCAACAAAATAATAATTTCCCTATTTCGGTGGTATTATCAGGCGGCGGTTCGGTTCCAAGTATCCGGAATTATTTTCCGAAAGAACACAATAATTTTTCAGACAAACTTTCCATAAATGCACAACTCCATTTCGCTACTGCTATAAAAAATATTGGAATTCAACTCACTCCCGGATATTTGCACACCGGCTATTTAATCGACGAGAAAGAGAGCTTTTCAATTTTTACACTTGGTTTAGGTGGAGCCATAAAAATTTCGAAAAAGGTATCGGCGAATATTGAATATCTGCATAACTTCAATAACGACATATCGAACATAAGCCCATTATCATTGGGTATTGATTTGGATACCGGCGGACATTTATTCCAACTTATTTTATCCAACTCGCAACGAATGTTCGATCAGGCGCACTATACAAGCACAAGCGGCGACTGGACTAAAGGAAGTTTATTTTTTGGATTTAATTTAATACGCGGATTTAATTTAAAATATTACGAATAATGAAAAGAAAAGATTTTATCAAAAAATTTGCAGTTGGAGGAAGTATTTTATTGAGTGCCCCAATGATTTTAAATTCTTGTTCGGACACAAGCGATCCGGAAGAAGAGAACGGCGGAAATAATCCAAACGAAATAATTATTGATCTTGGCGATGATAATTACGTCGATTTGGCCACGGTTGGTGGCTTCGCATACAAAGGAGATATTATTATTTTCAGAACTAGCGACACCGGCTATTCAGCACTGTCGAAACTTTGTACACACAGCCAGTGCACCATAACCTACAACCACGCAAACAGCGAGTTACCTTGTCCATGCCATGGATCAAAGTTTAGCACCGGTGGTGCGGTTACCAATGGTCCGGCAGAAGCCAGTCTGAAAAAATACAATGTGGTAAAAGAGGGAAATACATTAAAAATTACCTGACAACTTTTTGTTTCAGCTTTTTTTTCAAAAACAATTTGGTTTTAATTGCTCTCCAAGACCTGACCTTTTTCGCGATAAAGGTCTATTTTGTTGTCTAAAAGCACCGCTATTACGGTTACCTGTGCGTCTAAAACTTTTTCGGGAACATCGATATAAACGATTCCCGGAACGGTGCTCCAATATTGTTTCATTTTAAGATCCCAGCTTAATTTTGTTCCGTTGCCGACCACCCACATCCGGTTGATTTTATTTTTTAATCCTTTAATAATCAGCGGCCCTTTGGGTTTGTGCGGAACAAACAGATACAATACATCGCCCTTCTGATTTAAGGCTGTTGGTCCGTAGTAGTGATCGACAGGAATACCGGCCCGCGAGCCATAAATTGCTTCAGCATGTTTGCTGGTCCAACGCCCAAGTTCTTTTAAAATATTTACCTGTTCTTCAGGAATTGAGCCATCGGCTTTTGGTCCAATATCGAGCAACAAATTTCCTCCTTTATCGATACAATCCACAAAAATACGAATCACCTGATTTGGCGTTTTATAATTTTTATCGTTGTGCTGAAATCCCCAACTGTCGTTCATGGTCATGCACAATTCCCAATACCGGCTGTCGGGACGTGTAATCGGCAATCCTTGCTCGGGAGTTTCGTAATCGCCGAAACCCTGAATTCGGCTGTTGAGAATTACATTATTATTCCAGCTACGTAAATTTTGGCTTAGCTCCTTTGCTTTCCATTTTTCTGCCGACTGTTCCCAATCGCCATCAAACCAAAATAAATCGGGATTAAATTGTTTTGACAATTCTTCGAGCTGGCAGAAATTAAAATCAACAAAACGCTTCCATTTCACCGAATCGTTTTGATAACGTTTTATTTCGCGGGTTTTATTCGGATAATCGGGATGCGACCAATCCAACAGCGAAAAATACAACCCTACTTTTAAATCATTTTTTCGAAGTTCTTCAACAAACGGTTTTATCAAATCTCTTTTGGCTGGTGTTTTATCTACCACATTTAAATCGCTACACTTTGTATTCCATAGGGCAACTCCGTCGTGATGTTTGGTGGTGATTACTGAATACTTTGCGCCACTTTCGGCTATGAGTTTTGCCCATGCTGCAGCATCGAAATTCTTAGCAGTAAAACCATCCAATTGTTTCATATAATCGTGGTGCGAAATGTAGTCGTTATAAAACGACCAACTTTCGTCGATACCATTCACCGAATAAATTCCCCAATGAATAAAAATACCCAGTTTAGCATCTTCGAACCATTGCATTCTTTCTGCTTCTTCGATTGCTGTTTCCTGAGCAAAAAGAGGGATTACAAACAAAATTGCCAGTAGAAATAGAATTGCTTTTTTCATAATATTTAAATAATGAATACGATTTTTAGTTTCGCCGGTTTACTTTTAGAAATATAAAGATAACTTTATTTCGAATTAAATTTAATCCAGCTAAAGATGAGAAAAGTTGTACTTCTACTAATCGTAGGAACTGTATTTTTAAGTTTTAATCCTGCTCCCAAAAAGGGGAAAGTCAAAAAATCGGAAAAATTTTCGTTTGTTTTTATGACCGACATCCACATTACACAACAATTGCATGCACAAGAAGGAGTTTTAAAAGCCATTGACGAGATCAATAAACTTGCTCCCGATTTTGTTTTAACCGGCGGCGACAATATTATGGATGCGCTGGTACAACCTTACGATTCGAGTATTGCTTTGTATAATTTGTACGAAGAAACAATGGAGAATCTGAGAATGCCAATTTATCACGGCATGGGAAATCACGAGATTTTTGGATTGTATGAACAGAGCGGTGTTTCGCCCGATCATAAAGAATACGGCAAAAAACTGTACGAACACGAACTTGCAAAACCTTACTATTCTTTCGATAATAAAAACTGGCGTTTTGTGGTGCTCGACGGAATTGGATTTACCGAAGACCGCCACTATTTTGGTAAAATTGATGCGCAACAAATCGAGTGGTTAAAAAAAGATTTGGAGAAAGCCGGAAACAAACCGGTTGCAGTTAGCATTCATATTCCCTTGCTGAGCGTAGGTTCGCAAATTATGAAAGGGCCAACCGTGGGAATGGAAAAAAGCACAATTATTACCAATGCCAACGAAATTATTGAAATACTCGAACAACACAATGTAAAACTCGTTTTGCAGGGACATTTACATTTTCTGGAAGACATTAATTACAACGGAATCCATTACATTACCGGAGGCGCGGTGTCATCGAACTGGTGGAAAGGACCACGTTTTGGAATGGAAGAAGGATTTTTAAAAATCGATGTTGCAGGCGAAGAATTCGATTGGCAATATGTTGATTTTGGCTGGGAAGCTCAAGGTGCTAATTAACTAAAACCGTTAATACCAGTTTTCTTCTTCCACCATAATTACGAAATTCACAGAAATAAATTCCTTGCCAGGTACCTAAATTTAAACGATGATTCGTTATGGGGATGGTTAATTCAGCACCAATGAGCGAACTCTTTACATGTGCAGGCATATCATCGGCACCTTCAAATATATGCGTGTACAAGGGATGGTTTTCGGGGATTAATTTATTGATGAAGTTCTCAAAATCAACCCGTACTGAAGGATCAGCATTTTCATTCAGCGTTATTCCTGCTGAAGTATGTTTTACGAGCAAATGAACTAAACCCCTTTCAGGTAATTCTGGTAAGCTTTTTTCAATAGTTCGAGTTATTAAATGAAATCCACGTGAATATTCATTGAGCTTTATTTCTGTTTGTGTAATCATACCGTATTTTTTATTTCTCGGTTGAAAATAACAATATTTTTAATTGCTTTGTTCCGCATTTATCCACCACAAAAATAGCCAAAAAACACAAAAATATTTTTTACAATATCAGAATAAATAAAAAATAATAAGGTAGGAAACCGGACTGGCAAAGTTGAAAGTCCAACCCATATATCGGTTAACTTTCGGAACAATAACTCTGGAATCTTCGCGATCGAAATAAATAATTTCCCATTAATACTTTTCGGAATTCGTTTTCATAAACACCTTACTTTTTTTGAGTATATCTACGATATTTTTATGATCAAGAAATTTAAAAGTATTCTCAAGCTATTGTAATGGTTTAATAAAAAAATGTAATTTTAGAGTGAGATTACAAACCAATAAGATCTAAAAACATGAATCTATCTGTTCTTTTAATAGCAGTTGCTATCACCGCTGCCATATTTCTCATTGTCATAATTTTACTAATCCGTCATTATCAAGTCGAAGAACAAAGTAACCATATTGCACGATCGTCGCAAGGTATGGGCAAAGGAATGATAATTGGAATAGTAATCGGGCTGATAGCCGGAACTTCGATTGGAGCTGCAATTCATAATATAATGTTGGGAATTGCACTTGGTGCAGCATTTGGATCATCGATTGGTGTTGCCCTAGGAAGTGCATTCGCCAAAGCAGACAAACAAACGGAAGGCGAAAATCCTACTACTTTAAAAAATCAGCAAAATATATCAACAATACTTTTAAAGCTTGGGGTTTTGATTGTAATTATTTGCTGCTTGGCCTTGGGATTATTCTTTTTTATCAAGCTGAAATAAAAGAATTTCAACAAAATAAAATGGTTTAAATTTTGATACTTTTTTTCGAATCGTAGTACAAACCGATTAAAAAGATTTAATTACTTTTACCCAAAACAACTTACTATGAAAATATTAGGCAACCTGATATGGCTGATTTTTGGCGGTTTTGCAATCTTTTTAGAATACATTTTCGCCGGGCTGGCACTTTGTATAACAATCGTTGGCATTCCATTCGGACTACAATCGATTAAATTAGGAGTGCTTGCACTTTGGCCGTTTGGAAAAAAAATTGAGTACATGGATTATGCTCCGGGTTGTCTTTCGACCGTAATGAATATCTTATGGTTTATAATTGGGGGGATATGGATTGCACTCACCCACTTGTTTTTTGGACTACTTTTGGGCATTACCATTATTGGAATTCCATGGGCAAAACAACATTTTAAAATGATGTCGCTGGCCCTCGCACCTTTTGGCCGTCGGGTGGTATAAAGCAGTACAATCATTTTAAGTTCTAAATTCTCGCACTAATTTAAAAACTTTTTTAGTAATTTCTCCTATTGATCGATTCCGACAGGTTGAAAATGTAGTGCTTAAACCTTGCATCTAACGTTCGGTATCGGAACGAATGCTGAAAGCTGTATGTGCAAGAACAATCCCTCCACTATTTAATTCTCTGATCTGCTTCGTGGCGTTTTAACCGTTCGTTTCGGCAAGCAACCTCAATAAAAATTAATTGATACCAGACTTCATTTGATAACAAGCTCATTTTGCTCAAGAGCATTTTAATTTTACAATTGAGTATAATATAAAATCTAAAATATTTACAAATTCAAACGTAAAATTATCTCGTTCGATTATTACAAGAAAGTATTGAATAAATCGTTTGGAAAATAGGAAAAGAACTGTCGAATCCTTATTTTAACCGACGGCATAAAATCCGTTTAAATTATTACCGTTTTAAACCATTAAACAAATGAAAAGGATACTCATACTTTTTGCACATCCTGCCTATCATAAATCAAGAATCAATAAAAAACTTATTGAAGCTGTAGAAAATATAGATGGAATAACCATAACCCATTTGTACGAAAAATATCCCGATTTTTTTATTGATGTTAAAAAAGAACAGCAGCTTTTAAAAGCTCACGAAATAATTGTCTGGCATCATCCATTTTACTGGTACAGTGCTCCGGCTCTCATTAAAGAGTGGATGGATCTGGTTTTGGAGCATGGTTATGCGTATGGAAAACACGGAAATGCACTGGCAGGGAAATTGGTTTTTTCGGTTATTTCTTCGGGTGGTAAAAAAGAAGTTTATTCTAAAGATGGGCGAAACCATTATACAATCAACCAGTTTCTAGTTCCCTTTCGTCAATCGGCAAATTTATGTCAGATGCAATATCTACCACCATTTGTTGTGCACGGTTCGCACACCATTTCGCAAGAACAACTACAAGAATACACCCAAAAATATCGCGAACTTTTATTGGGCTTGCGCGACGAAAAAATTAATCTCAATGAACTCTGTTCAAAAGAATATGCTAACGATTTAAATTCAAAGAATGTATAACGAGGACTTTTTCTTTCAGGCAGTAATATATTTGTTGGCAGCCGTTATTTCAGTTCCACTGGCAAAAAAAATGGGTTTAGGCTCGGTACTTGGCTACTTGCTTGCTGGAATTATGATTGGTCCGTTTGTTCTAAAACTGGTCGGTAACGAAGCCGGAGAGGTAATGCACTTTGCTGAATTCGGGGTAGTTTTAATGCTTTTTGTAATTGGCCTTGAATTACAGCCATCGTTGCTTTGGAAAATGAGAAAATCGATTTTTGGCCTCGGTGGTCTGCAGGTTTTAATTACAACTCTGGTTATTGCAGGCGTTGCTTTACTCTTCAATTTTAGAATCAATCGAGCCATTGCAATCGGATTAATTCTCGCTTTATCTTCCACTGCAATTGTTCTGCAAACACTTTCGGAAAAAGGATTGATGCGGAATTTAGCAGGTAAATCGGCTTTTTCGGTGCTGCTTTTTCAGGATATGTCGGTGGTTCCGATTCTGGCCATTTTACCCATTCTTGCCACCATGGGAATTGCGCAAGACATCGGAAACAGCGAAATTGCAGAAGTTACCGGAATTGCTTCGCTGGCAGTCTGGCTGCAGGTGCTGATTATAATTGGTGTAATTTCGCTGATTGTAATGACCGGTCGTTTTGTGGCACGTTATATTTTCAGGTTTATTGCAGAAACCGGTTTACACGAAGTATTTACCGCACTGGCATTGTTAATGGTAATCGGGATTGCACTTGCCATGAATGAAATTGGACTTTCGCCTGCACTCGGAACTTTTATTGCCGGAGTGGTTTTGGCCGATAACGAATACCGCCACGAGCTCGAAACAACAATCGATCCGTTTAAAGGACTGCTGCTCGGACTATTTTTTATTTCGGTTGGAGCAAGCATTAATTTTCAAATGCTGATTGAAAATCCATTTATGATTATTGGATTTGTTCTTTTACTTATTGTCATAAAATTTACAGTACTCATTATACTTGGTCGGTTTTTTAAATTGAAAAAAGGCTACGAATTTCTTTTTGCTTTTTTATTGGCGCAAGCCAGCGAATTTAGTTTTGTGCTGATCTCATTCTCGAAACAAAGTCAACTTTTCGATGAAAGGATGGCCGGATTATTGCTATTGGTTGCCACGCTTTCGATGGCTTTCTCTCCACTCTTGTTGATTTTTAACGACAAAGCAATCAGCCCCATTCTGGCATCGTTGCAAAACAAATTGGTCTACGACGAAATTGAGTCGGAAGAAAATCCAATAATTATTGCCGGATTCGGGAGGTTTGGATTGGTCATTGGAAGGATTCTGATTGCAAATAATTTTAAAGTGACCATCATCGACAGCAATCCAACCAATGTTGAAATTCTGCGTAAATATGGTTTTTCGTTATTCTTTGGAGATGTTACACGTCCTCAGATATTGGAAAAGGCGGGAATAAAAAATGCACGGCTGTTGATTTTAAGTATGACAGAGCCTGAAAATGCACTGAAAGTGGCAAAAATAGTTCGTACAAAGTATCCGAATGTTGAAGTGCTGGCACGTGCCAAAGATATTTTTAATGTCTTCGAATTTTTAAATATCGACGTAAAACATGTACAACGCGAAATGTTTAATTCGGCCACCGAACTGGGAGCCAAAGCTTTACACAAATTGGGATTTAGTCGTTACGAAGCATATCGGGCCGCACGAACCTTTAAACATCACGAAGAAGAAATCGTTCAGGAACTCTATCAACACTGGCAGGAGGATGAAAAACGTTTTATTCAGGAAACCCGACGATTCTCGGAACAATTATCAGAAACTTTACAAGCCGAAAAGAACTATTCTATTCACGATGGTGACGAATCGTGGGATGTTAATTCGCTAAAAAGTGAAGCTCAAATGAGCGATATAAAAGGTGATGAAAGTCAGACTTAAAATTAGACCATTTCTAAATAAAGTATTTTCCAGAAAATTGTACATTTTGACATTTACAGATTAAAACAAATACCTAAATTTGCCACCTCGAAATAGCAAAAACTATTAATTACGAAAACAGACATCAGACATAAAGGTTTTGTTAAACGAATCAGCGGTAAATCGTTAATTGTAAACATCGTTAATGAGTCGGCTTGTTCATCGTGCCATGCAAAAGGAGCTTGTTCGGTTTCCGACTATCAAGACAAAGAAATCGAAATTTCGAATTTTAGCCCAAATTACAGCGTTGGACAGCAAGTAAATGTCATCTTCAAAGAATCGAAAGGTTTTACTGCAATTTTTTATGGTTACGTATTACCATTTATTTTGGTACTGG
>JBNKOT010000114.1:0-3020 GCA_050294855.1 Draconibacterium sp.
ATTGGTGTGGTTGTTTCCGAAAACGAAGTCCAGATTTTAAGCCCCGCAAGCAGTTTGATGAAAACCATTTACAAAGAGCCTGGGAGCTGGATCGATAAAGGCGAAGTAATTCTTCAACTCGATCAGGATAATATTAAAGCTGAAATTGAACGAATTTCCGATCAGCTTGAAATGACACGAAATTCGTTGGAAAAAACACGCTTAAATGCACAAAGTACCCACCTCGACCTGGAATATAACGAAGAAGTAAAAAATTTGAGAATTACTTCTTTAAAATCAACTTTGGCCGACCAGCAACAATTACTGGAAGTTGGAGGAATTTCTCCGGCGCGTATTGAGCAAACCAAACAGGAAATTACACTGGCCGAAAAAGATTTAAAAACACTTTCTGAAAAAAATTCGATTCGCTTAAAACAACTAAATGCCGACGAAAAAGGCCTGCTTTTACAAATTAAAATGCAGGAAAAGAATTTGACTGAAAAACAGGAGATACTTGAGAAACTAAGAATTACTGCGCCTTCGTCGGGAATAATTCTTGCCATCACAGGAAACGAAGGACAACGTGCCGACCAGGATAAAATGCTGGTACGCATGTCGGATCTAACTTCGTTTAAAATTACCGGCTCGATTGATGAGCAGTTTGCCAAACAAATTCAAACCAGAAATCGAGTTTTGGCCATTGTCGACAATGAAAATCTCGAAGGCCGGGTTGGTATTATCACTCCGGTTGTAGAAAATAAAAAAGTGCAATTTAATGTTCATCTCGAGGAAAAAAGCCACCCGAAATTAATCGCAAATCAAACCGTCGAAATACAAATTATCAGCATCAAAAAAGACAATGTTATTCGGATGAAAAAAATTCCGGAATTTGTAGAACGGCAAAAGCATTATGTTTTTGTTGTTGAAGATAATGTAGCCATTCGGAAAGAAATCATACTCGGAGTTATCGGGAACGATTCGTGCGAA
This sequence comes from Draconibacterium sp., assembly GCA_050294855.1. Taxonomy (GTDB): domain Bacteria; phylum Bacteroidota; class Bacteroidia; order Bacteroidales; family Prolixibacteraceae; genus Draconibacterium. Next base: position 967 of record JBNKOT010000114.1, read on the forward strand.
ATTATTTCCGGAATTAATGAAGGCGATGAAATTATTGTGGAAGGAATTGGCGCCTATCGGAATTTAGATAAAATTGAAATTCAAAAATAATGCACTTCAAAAAAATACTTCTTTTGTCATTATTAGGGTTTTTCATGACCTTAACATCGCTTGTTGCACAAAGCGATACATTAAAGTACGTGCTCGATTTGGGCGAAGTAATCGACATGGCGGTTTCGCAATCTTCTGCCATTAAATACGTTCAAAATCAAAATGTAAATTATTACTGGCGCTACCGGAACTTTAAAACCCGTTTTCGCCCGCAGTTGGTCTTATCAGGCGATATTCCAAATTATTCGCACACAACCAGCCCAATTACCCAACCCGACGGGAGCATCGAATTTAAACAGGTTTCGAATCTGGCGGCTTCGGCCAGGCTGGCAGTAAATCAATCCATTCCTCAGTTGGGAACTTACATTTGGGCCGGAACTTCGGCGTATGGAATACGGAATTTAAAAAACGATCAAAACAGTTTTTCAGGATCGCCGTTTTCGATTGGTTTTTCTCAGCCACTTTTTGCTTATAACTGGATGAAATGGTATCGATTAACCGAACCAATGGTTTACGACGAAGCACAAAAACGTTTTGTGGAAGAGATCGAACAAATTGCGTTAAATTCCACCTACCATTATTTTAATTATTTATCGGTTCAAACCAATTATAATCTTGCCGAGAACAACCTGAAAAACAGTAGAGATAATTTGAGAATCTCGGAAACAAAAAAAGCACTTGGGCAGATTTCCGACAACGATCATTCACGAATCAAACTCTCGGTTTTAAATGCACAAAAAGCACTCAATCAGGCGCGGATGGATTTAAAAAATGCCGATTTCGAATTAAAAAAATACATTGGGTTGGAACAGGGTCGCGAAATCGAACTCATCATTCCACTGAATATATCGTTGTTTGAAATCGATCCGAAACTGGCACTGGCTAAAGCAAAAGAAAACCGAAAAGAAACCACCTTCTTTCAGCGAAGGTTAATCCAGGCCGATCAGAGTCTGGCATCGGCAAAAAGCAGCACAGGTTTGAGCGCCACTCTCAGCGGAAGTTTTGGTTTATCGAACAGTGCCGACGATTTTGCCGGAATCTACGACCAGCCGGAAAAAGACCGATCGTTGCGGGTTTCGGTTAGTGTGCCAATTCTCGACTGGGGACGTTCAGCATCAACGGTAAAACTGGCCGAGTCTCAAAGAGATCTGACCATTTACGATGTAAAAAAAGATATCGAAGATTTTGACCGAAGAGTGATTGTGCAAGTCGAACAATTTAGCTTGTTAAAAGATCAGCTGAAAACCGCCAATGAAGCCGACCGAGTTGCAGGAAATGGATATTTAATTGCTTTGCGCAAATTTCAAAATGGTGAAATAAGTATTACCGACATGAACATTGCACAGGGAGAAAGAGAAAGAGCAAAACGTGATTATATCCGCTCAATTCAAAACTACTGGGTGGCCTATTTCCGCTTGCGCGAACTCACACTTTACGACTTTGAGCTTGGTCATAACATTAGCTACGACAATCCGATGCTGGATTAATACAAAGAAAAAAGCCATCAACTTTGACCGATTCTGAATTGCAGTAGTTATAAACTACTGCTTATTATTTTTATATATTTGCCGTTCAAAATAGGTTCTTTCGATAAACAATTAAGTCTCCGAGTGATTATACCTGAATCAAATATGAAAGGTATTTTTACCGATGGGATAACCAGGAAACCGGTTGTCCTCCCGAATCCCGACAGTGTTGGGACGACTTGGAAAGGAGACAGTATAGCCGGAGTGCTTAACTCCTTGCTGAATCTGTCTTCTAAAAATAATATGAGAAGATGGATTTTTTATTTTTAATACTGATTTTTTTACTCGCCGTTTTATACTCATCGGTTGGCCACGGTGGAGCAAGCGGGTATTTGGCACTGATGGTGCTCTTTAATTTTGCACCCGAATTTATGCGCCCCTCGGCACTCGTTTTAAACATTTTTGTCTCCTCAGTTGCCCTGTTTTCCTATTATAGGA
>JBNKOT010000115.1:0-6862 GCA_050294855.1 Draconibacterium sp.
AAAGATATTTATTGCGAAAAACCACTGGCACTTACTGTTTCAGAAGGACGTGCAATGGTGAATGCCACGCGTAAATACGACCGTGTTTTCCAAACCGGAAACATGCAACGTTCGTGGCGCGATTTCCGACATGCCGTAGAATTGGTGCGTAACGGATACATCGGCGATATTAAAGAAATAAATGTGAGTATTGGCGAACCTATTAAACAATGCGATCTTCCAACACAGGAAGTACCTGCAGGTTTAGATTGGAACGAATGGATTGGACCATCGTTATACCGCGGATATCATAAAGACCTGGCACCGGCAGATCCACACAAAGATCCTTGGGCCTGGTGGCGTGGCTACCGCGATTTTGGAGGTGGTTTGGTTACCGACTGGGGCGCACACATGTTCGACATTGTTCAGTGGGCACTTGGTATGGACAAATCGGGACCAACACAACTGATTCCTCCAACCGTTCCCGGACAATCGCATGGATTAACCATGGTTTACAAAAATGGTGTCCGCGTGAATCATAAATTATGGGGCGGACCGAATGACGGAAATGGCGTGCAATTTATTGGAACCGAAGGAAAAATTGAGGTAAGTCGTAGCTTCTTACGCACTTTCCCTAATAATAAACTTGCTACAACAGAACTAAAACCAAGCGATAAACGTGTTTATTTTTCAGACAACCATTACCAGGATTGGGTGGATGCAATGAAAAAACGAACTAAACCGGTTTCTGATGTTGAGATCGGACACAGCACTTCTGCCGTATGTAATATCATAAATATTGCTTACGAACTTCAGCGCCCATTGTTGTGGGATGCCGAAGAAGAAAAATTTAACGGCGACAATTGGGCAAATATGATGCTTGACCGTCCGTACCGCGGAAATTGGAATTATAAAAATTTCTAAAATAACTTTTTCAAGGTTTATAACTTTAGAATAGATCAAAATTAAACCTTGAAGGATTTTAAATCCTTCAAGGTTTTTTTATTAAATTGACGCGATATATCTAAATGATAGAAACTATGAAACGAATTATTCCAGCTCTGTTTACACTTCTATTATTTGCCTACAGTTCTCATGCTCAATCACCCTACCCGGTTCGCGGACTTTGTATTTCTGCACCATCGGCTGAAAATGTAGATGAGTTTGTTTCTTTTATTGAAAATGAATTAACCAACGACGGTCTAAATCTTTTGATACTCAGAATCGATTATCGTTATCAATATAAATCGCATCCCGAATTGATCGGTAATAATCCCTACTCAAAAAACGACGTTAAAAAACTGGTGAAAGTTTGTCAGGAAAACAATATCCGTTTAATTCCACAAATCAATTTGTTTGGTCATCAGTCGTGGCAAAGCAATGCTGAAATGCTACTAAAAGTTTATCCCGAATTCGATGAAACACCAAACATTAAACTTCCTCCTGAAGGAGAATATAAATGGCCAAATGCGGATGGATTGTACTGTAAAAGTTATTGTCCGTTGCACCCCGACGTACACGATGTAGTTTTTGACTTGGTTGACGAAATTTGTGAGGTTTTTGAAACCGATGCCTTTCACGCCGGTTTAGACGAAGTTTTTTACATCGGTCATGAAGATTGTCCGCGTTGCCAGGGAAAAGACAAAGCAGAATTATTTGCCGGGGAAGTCACAAAAATCAGAAACCATTTAGCTAAAAACAACCGCGAACTCTGGATTTGGGGCGACCGTTTAATCGATGGAAGAACAACCGGAATAGGACTTTGGGAAGGAAGTTACAACAACACCCACCGCGCCATCGATATGATTCCGAAAGACGTAGTAATTTGCGACTGGCACTACGAACGCCCCGATCCAACTGCCGTTTTGTTTGCAGCCAAAGGATTAAACGTACTAAGCTGCCCCTGGCGAAATGCAGAAAACGCAGTGGCACAGGAAAAATTAACACGCGAACTAATTGCAGGGGCTACCAAAGAAATGAAACCCAAATACAACGGAATGTTGCAAACGGTTTGGGGTTCGGCCAAGGCATTTATGAAAAGTTATAAAGGTACTGCTGAGCGCGAAGATAAATCGGCAGAATGTTTTAAAGCGCTCGCAAAAGTTTGGAATAAATAAAAACCGATAAAAACAAAATTATGAAAATCAAAACACATCTTATTTGTATCCTTTTTTCTATTCTAATCTTCACGTCTTGTAACACAAACAAAGTTGAAAAACTAAGTGTTCAAGGAAAAGATATTGTTACCGAAAAAGGGGAAGTTATTCGTTTAAAAGGAGTTAGTTTTTCCGATCCCGACAAACTGGAAAGCGATGGACAATGGAACTTGCGTTATTTTCAGGAAGCTAAAAACTGGGGATGTAACGTGGTACGTTTTGCCGTTCATCCACCTCGTTTAAACGATCGTGGCTGGGACGAATATTTTGAATTGCTCGATAAAGGAGTTGCCTGGGCAGAACAATTGGAGATGTACGTAATTATCGACTGGCATTCGATTGGCAACCTGAATACCGAACAATGGTTTTTGCCCATTTACGTAACCTCGTGGAACGAAACTGTAAAATTCTGGAAAACTGTAGCCGAGCGTTACAAAGGAAATCCAACCGTTGCGGTTTACGAACTTTACAACGAACCAACCAATCAGGGCGGGCAACTGGGCGAATTTAGCTGGGCAACCTGGCGCCCGACACTTGAAAAACTAATTGACGAAATCAACAGCGTCGACGATCAGAAAATTTATCTCGTTGCAGGAATGAACTGGGGATATTTTCTCGATGAAGTGATAGAAAATCCTGTTGACCGCAAAAATGTTACATACGCAACTCACCCCTATCCACAAAAAGAAGAAGCGCCGTGGGAAGAAAAATGGGAAAAATCGTGGGGACATGTTGCAGATAAATACCCGATTATCGCTACCGAATTTGGTTTTATGGGCCCCGACGATCAGGGAGCTCACATTCCATGCATTGCCGATGAAGTTTATGGTGAAGCAATTATGAATTATTTCGAGAAAAAAGGTATTTCATATACTTTGTGGTGTTTCGATCCAAATTGGCCACCAACACTAATTACCGACTGGGATTTTACACCCTCTCGAGCTGGTAAATTTTTCCAAAAAGATCTGGCAAAATAAGAAGCTCAAAAATATAGATTAAAAAAGCATTGAGATTTTTATTCAATGCTTTTTTAATTTCCACAAGCACGACTACAACATTAAAAGAACCGCAATTCAAACATTCAATACTATTTGCTGTTTATCTCTATTAATGATTTTAGCCAGATTTGCATTTTAATATAAAAACTTTTATGTCAGCTATTTTAAATAAAAAACCGGGTATGGAATACCGCCGGTTCGGAAAAACAGAAAAACACATCAGCGCAATTACCTTGGGAGGAATGCGTTTTGTAAATGGATGGGATGACCCTAGAAACGAAATTCCAAAAGAAACTTTTGAACAGTGTAAGAATGTGGTTCAGCTGGCATTCGATTCGGGAATCAACCACATCGAAACCGCCTGGGGATATAAAAAAAGCGAAACGGTTTATGGTAAAGTTTTAAACGAAGAGTTGAAAATACCGCGTAATTCCTATCATTTAATGACAAAAGGAAATGCGATGACTGCCGGCGAAATGCGCGAAATGGTAGAAAAACAATTAAAAGCTTTACAAACCGATTACCTCGATTTTTATGGCTGGCACGGCATCAACAACGACGAACTGTTAAAAGAATCGTGTAAAACCGGAGGAGCAGTTGAGGAATTATTCAAGCTAAAAGAAGAAGGAGTAATTAAACATGTTGGTTTTAGCACCCACGCTCCTTTAGAAACAATTGTAAGAAGCATTGAAACGGGTTTGTTTGAATTTGTAAATCTGCATTATTATTATTTCGACCAGCGAAATCTGGCAGCTGTAAACTTGGCACAAATCAACGACATGGGCGTTTTTATTATTTCGCCAAACGACAAAGGAGGCCAGCTTTTTAATGCCCCCGACAAAGTGAGAAATGCAACCTTACCTTTAACTCCAATTCAGTGGAATGCCCGATTCTGTTTGCAAAATCCGGCAATAAATACACTTTCTTTTGGAATGACAGAAAAACCACATTTCGATGAGATGAAAGGTATTTTTCCATCCACTATTCCCTGGGGAAAAACGGAGCAGGAAATCAAGCTAAAATTAGACAGTTTTGTTTTGGAAGATGAATATGCCAATTACGACGGATTCGACCTTCAAAACGATCCATCAGAAATTAATATTCCGGCAGTTTTACGTTTACGAAAACTGTGGAAATGTTACGACATGAAAGAGTATGGCAAATACCGATACAAAATTTTTGAGCAAAAAGGACACTGGTTTCCGGGCGTTTATGCTTTTCAAACAAATGTCGATAAAGTAGATCTTTCGCGTGTACCCAAAAATATTCCGATCAAAAAATTATTAACCGAAACACACAAGGAACTATATGTTCCTGAATTTAAACTTGCCGAAAAATAAAACAAAATCTAAAACAAATTAAAGTGTAAAAATTAATATCTTGTTACCTAATATTTAAACCAATAAATCTAAATCAAACTACAATGAAATTTTCAAAAAAATTAATCTTGGGAATCCTTTTATTAATGGTATTCTCGATTACAACTTCTGCACGAGATTATTATCAAATTAAAGTTTACACCATTAAAGATGCCACCCAGGAAGCAACTGTCGACAAGTACCTGAAAGATGCATTTATTCCGGCAATGCACAGAGCCGGCGCAAAAGACATTGGCGTTTTCAAACCAATTGCCGAAGATCCTGCAGTTGGAACAAAAATATTTGTTTTTATTCCTTTGAAGAATTTAGGCGATTTCGAGAAACTTAACGACAAATTGGAAAGCGATAAAAAATACAAGATTGCCGGTGCCGATTATATTAATGCGAAATACGACAATCCACCATACGAACGCATCGAATCGATTTTAATCAAAGCATTTTCGAAGCAGCCTTCTTATTTTGTGCCAGAACATAAAACACCAAAAGCAGAGCAAATTTATGAATTACGAAGTTACGAAGGAGCGACCGAAAAAATCTGGAAGAAAAAAGTTGAAATGTTCGACGAGGCCGGAGAAATGGAAGTTTTTAAAGAACTTAAATTTAACGAAGTGTTTTATGGCGAAGTAATATCAGGATCGCGGATGCCAAATTTAATGTACATGACTTCTTTTAAAGACATGAAAACGCACGACGATCTTTGGAGCGCATTTGGCAGCCACCCAATTTGGGTAAAATTGAAGGATATGGAAGAATTTAAAAATACGGTTTCGCACATCGATAAATATTTGATGCACCCAACCGATTACTCCGACATCTAAAAGATTGGAGAGCCAAGAATCAAGAGTTGAGAATTTTCGGTTCTTGATGCTCAACTTCTCCCATTAATTTAACACCCTTCAAAAACAAAAAACACCTTTTGTAGTTATTAAAAAAATAATTCTACATTTGAAGCGATGTTATATCACAAAACATTTAAACATAAGAAGTCGGAAACGTGGGTAGTATTTGTCCACGGAGCAGGCGGCAGCAATGTTGTTTGGTTTCGCCAGTTGCGCGAATTCAAAAAGCATTTTAATGTTTTATTGGTTGATTTACGTGGACATGGAAAATCGAAAAAAGAATATTCGAAAGAAGAAAAATACAAATTCGATGAAATTGCGCTGGATGTCATCCATACCATGGATCACTTGAAAATTCAAAAAGCACATTTTGTTGGAATTTCGTTGGGTTGCATCGTAATCAGGGCAATGGACAAACTGGCACCTGGCCGCGCCGAATCGATTATTCAGGGAGGTGCAGTGATTCACTTTAACGGAAAAATGAATGCGCTGCTTTCTACCGCAAAATTGCTTCAATCCATTTTACCTTATATGTGGTTGTATAAAATAAATGCCTGGATTTTAATTCCGTCAAAAAAACATGCACAATCGAGAAAGCTTTTTATCAAAGAAGCCATGCGACTTGGCGACATGGAATTTAAGAAATGGCTGAAAATGTCGACGGAAATAAAAAGTAACCTTCAGGAATTTTTAATCAAAGAAGCATCGGCACCGGTACTTTATATTATGGGCGAACGCGACCACATGTTTTTACCGATGGTAAGCAACCTGGTAAAAAAACATTTTAACTCAAAACTCGAAGTCATTCAAAACAGTGGGCACGTTTGCAACCTCGATCAACCTGATGTTTTCAACGAACGTTCGATTCAGTTCATCAAAAGTATTTCGGGCTAATCCGAAACAACTAACACCCAACTTTTATTCGCTTTTAAAACACGAAGCTGGCAAGTTTGCCCCGTTAAATAAATTTGGTGTAGCTGTATTTCTCCAGGCAAACCGAACGCTAACCGGCTCTTTTACCTTTTTGGATTGAACAATTACCTGCTCATCTTTTATTTTTGCATCAGCCGGATAATAAACACCGTCGACACCCGCAATTTCGAAACAAGTAATTTTATCGCCAGTTGCATGCAATCCATCCGCGTGATCGAAAGTTATAATTGCTTTCTTTTTATCAATTTCCAAAGATTTATAAAGTGGTCCGGAGTCTTCCTTTTTTATCGATTTGTAATGACGGTTCAAAGCCAAATCGGCAAATCGCAAACCCACATCAATTTTATTTTTTGGATGAATATCGGTGGTATCACCAATGTCGCTCAATACCAGCATTCCGGTATTTGGAACTTCGAGCACTTTTCGTTGTGCTTCTCTTACTTCAACACCATCGAAATTATTTCCATATTTAAAAGGAGCAATCTGCGCGAAATAAAATGGGAACTCATTTCCAAAATTACCTCTCCAACTCGAAATTAATGTCGAAAGCAATTCGGTGTAAGCGTAGGCATTTATTG
>JBNKOT010000116.1:0-6303 GCA_050294855.1 Draconibacterium sp.
AAATCAGCGGAAAATAGAGTTTTTAAAACAGATAGAAGAAAATATTTATACCGAAGGAATCAGAAACAAAAGATTCAAGTTATACAACAACGAATAGAAAGCAGAACATGAGACAAAATACAACAATGAAAATAGCAGGAACATTAATTCTGGCATTCCTCTTTGTAACAACAGGATTTGCACAAGACAAAATGGTTGATCAGATTGTAGCAGTGGTTGGTGGAAACATCATTCTGAAATCGGAAATCGAACGCATGCACATCGATCAGCAGGCGCAGGGAATTACTTCTGAGGGAGACATGAAATGCGAAATTCTCGAGCAATTTTTAATCAACAAATTATTAGTTGCCGAAGCCGAGCACGATACATTAATTACCGTAACTGCCAGCGAGGTTAACAACCAAATGGACCAGCAAATGAACATGTATCTTCAGTACATGGGTTCAGAAAAAGCGGTGGAAGAATATTTCAGTAAACCAATTGTTTCGATAAAATCGGAAATGCAGGAAGGAATTCGGAATCAGCTTTTAAGCCAGAAAATGAAACAAAGTATTGTTGCCGATGTAAAAGTTACTCCATCGGAAGTTCGCTACAACTACCGCAGTTTAAGCGACGAAGAAATTCCAATCATCCCAACACAATACGAATACGCACAAATTACACTTCAACCAAAAATTGAGTTGGAAGAAGAAAACCGGGTAAAAGCCCGTTTACGCGAACTAAAAAAGCGCATTGAAGACGGTGCTAGTTTTGCTACCATGGCGGTTTTATATTCCGAAGGTCCATCGGCAAAAGACGGTGGAGTAATTGGCTATTTGGGACGTGGCGAATTGGATCCAGCCTACGCAGCTGTTGCTTATAATTTAAAAGGAGATAAAGTTTCAAACGTGGTAAAAAGTGCTTTTGGTTATCACATCATTCAATTTGTCGATAAAAAAGGCGAAAAAGTAAATACCCGCCATATTTTGATGAAACCAAAAATTTCGATTGAAGCGCAGGAAGAGGCAAACAATCGTTTAGACAGTTTAGCCAACCTGATTCGGAAAGACGAAATATCTTTCGATCAGGCTGCCATGATGTTTTCGTTTGATAAAAACACAAGAAACAATGGTGGAGTTGCCATTAATCCAAATACCATGTCGTCGAAATTTGCCGTTGAAGAATTAGATGGCGACATCAGTAAAATTTTAACGCAGATGAATGTGAACGAAATTTCGAAACCATTCTCAACTGTCGATCCAGAAAACCAGCAAACCGTTTTTAAAATCATTAAACTTTTGAAAAAAGTAGATTCGCACCGTGCCGATCTTCAAAACGACTATCAGAAATTAGCCGAAATGTATCTGGTTTCGAAAAAAGAACAGGTGCTCGAGGAGTGGATTACTGAGCGTCAATCTGAAACATACATACGAATTGATGCAACTTACGCCAATTGTAATTTCGATTTCGATAACTGGATAAAATAGTTTGGTAAACATTTGAAATGAAAGAGATGGAATTTAAAAACGATGTTGAAGCGTTAGATGCCTTACGAAACAAATTCGAAGAATTAAAAAACGAAATTACAAAAGTTATTTACGGTCAAGACGATGTAATTACACAAGTTTTGATTTCGTTATTCAGCCGTGGACATGTTTTGCTGATTGGCGTTCCGGGTTTGGCAAAAACACTTTTGGTAACCACCATTGCTAAAATTCTCGGACTCAAATACAGCCGAATTCAGTTTACACCCGATTTGATGCCTTCTGATATCATCGGAACCGAAATTCTCGACAACGAACGGAATTTTAAATTTATTAAAGGGCCGCTTTTTGCCAATATTATTTTGGCCGACGAAATCAACCGTACTCCACCAAAAACGCAATCGGCACTTTTAGAAGCCATGCAGGAAAGGTCGGTAACCGCAGCCGGACAACATTTCGAGCTCGAAAAACCATTTTTTGTTTTGGCAACACAAAACCCAATCGAACAGGAAGGAACGTATCCGCTTCCCGAAGCGCAACTCGACCGGTTTATGTTTTCGGTTTGGCTCGATTACCCAAGATTCGAAGACGAATTAACAATTGTAAAAAATACTACTTCAACTGTAAATGTTGATTTAAAAACGGTTATTTCAGGCAAGGAAATTACATTTTTTCAAGAGTTAATCCGCAAGGTTCCCATCAACGAAAACGTATTGCAGTATGCCGTTGAGCTGGCAGCAAAAACACGTCCGAATACCGAAAAAGGTGCCGACATTTCGAACCAGTTTTTAAAATGGGGAGCAGGACCACGGGCATCGCAATATTTAGTACTGGGAGCAAAAACACATGCTGCTTTACACGGAAAATATTCACCCGACATTGAAGATGTAAAAGCCATTGCTCCATCGATTCTGCGACACCGGATTATTAAAAATTACAAAGCCGAAGCGGAAAACATTTCGGTCGAAAACATCATCGATAAATTGCTTTAATGCGATCATTTTTTGTTTATAATACTATTTTATTTACCAGGCAACTTTCCATCAAGGTTCTTTTGATTTTGCTTTTCTTTTCAGCTTTTGCAAGCGCTCAGAAAAAAGAAAGAATCGAAATCCTGCGTTCGGGATACGGAGAATCGGCTCCAAACATTGGCGCAAATGTTCAACGCCTTGTCGACAGTGTTTTTATCCGTCACGAAAATATTTTAATGTGGTGCGACACCGCTTTTATTTACACAGGAACAAACAAAGTTGATGCCATCGGGAAAGTACACATTAATCAGGGCGATACGCTGCATTTATATGCCAACAATGTTTATTACGATGGCGATATTAGTTTTGCCCGTGCCTGGAACAACGTTGAATTAGTTAATAAAACCACCCATTTATTTTCCGACACTCTCGATTACGATTTGGATGCCAATGTTTGTTATTATAATGATAACGGAAAAATTGTAGACAGCACAACCACTGTAACCAGCAAAATCGGAAAATATTTTATCGACGACGACAATGTGTTTTTCTACGAAAATGTAAATGGTTTTAACGACGATTTTACTTTAATCAGCGACACAGTTCAGTACAACACGGTTTCCGGAAGAATATACATCGATGGACCAACCACAATAAAAGATTCAGCGAATACACTTTATGCCGAAGATGGCTGGTACGATTCGAGCACCGGAGAAGCAGAACTGATGCAACGAGCTTTGCTTTACAATTCAACCCAACAAATCGATGCAGATTACATCAAGTACAACAAAGAACTGGGTACAGGGCGGGCACTGGGTTCGGTTCGGATGGAAGATCGAGAGAACCGTTCGATTATACTTGGAAACATTGCAGAATACAACGAAACAGAAGAAACGGCGATGGTGACCGACTCAGCTGTTTACATGAGTTATACTGAAACCGACACGCTTTATTTACACGCCGACACACTCCGGACAACTCCCGATACAGTTCCCGACGAAAAGATTATTACTGCCTATTACGGTGTTCGTTTTTTCAGAACCGATTTACAGGGACTCTGCGATTCATTGGTTTATTTCACAAAAGATTCCATCGTTCAGTTGTATAACGATCCGATAATTTGGTCCGAAATTCATCAGCTTACTGCCGAAAACATCGAAATGAAACAGATCACCGATGCACCCGACGAATTGCATTTAAGCGGCGATAGTTTTATCATATCAAAACAAGACAGCGGGCAATTCGATCAGATTAAAGGAAAAGAAATGATCGGTTACATTGTCGATCAGGAATTGTCAAGAATTGATGTGAACGGAAACGGACAAACCCTTTATTATGCACGCGAAGACAACGAGATAATCGGACTGAACCGCGCAGAGAGCAGCAAAATTTCGATTTTGTTTAAAGAAGGACAGATTTTTAAAATTGTATTCAAAAGTGCACCCGAAGGAGAATTAAAACCTATTTTGGGATTAACAGAAGAAGAAAAGAAACTGCCCGGTTTTGACTGGAAAAACGATGAACGTCCGCTGACCAAACACGATATTTTTCCGCGCCCTGTAATTCAGCCGCCTGTCGATTCGGGAAATACGGAAAGCAAAACCGAAGTCGTAAAAGAATTTTAATACGAATATTTTCAATATTCACAAAAAATTACGGAGTATATTATCTGATATTAAATTTTTGTTACAAAAATCACCATTCTATTTTCATTTTAAAAAAATATTTTCATATTTGCATCAAATCATAAGCAAATTACATTGAAAAGCATTATCAACATATCTATTCTTAACCTCATTATTGGTATTCTTCTCCTATTACAGAAGAATTGAGAATGGTATGCTGAAATAAAATATTTGAAAAAATAGAGCCATTCTTAGAACAAAGGATGGCTTTTTTCATTTTAGTAATTGAGATAAATACAACAAAAAATAACTGACATGAGCGACAGACTTTACATTTTCGACACAACCTTAAGGGACGGAGAACAAGTTCCGGGTTGTCAATTAAACACCGTAGAAAAAATTGAAGTAGCCAAAGCTTTGCAGGAACTGGGAGTTGATGTAATTGAAGCAGGATTCCCCATTTCTAGCCCCGGCGATTTCGAATCGGTAGTTGAAATCTCAAAAGCGGTTACGTGGCCAACCATTTGTGCCCTTACCCGCGCAGTACAAAAAGATATCGATGTTGCCGCTGAATCGCTCAAATATGCCAAAAAGGGTCGTATTCATACCGGAATCGGAACTTCCGACTTTCATATTTACCATAAATTAAATTCTAATCCCGATGCGATTATCGAACGTGCAATCGAAGCCGTAAAATACGCAAAAAAATATGTTGAGGACGTTGAATTTTATGCTGAAGATGCTGGAAGAACCGGAAACGAATATTTGGCAAAAGTAGTGGAAGCTGTAATTAAAGCCGGTGCTACCGTTGTAAATATTCCGGATACCACCGGATACACACTTCCTTATGAATTTGGTGAAAAAATCAAATTCTTGTTCGACAATGTTTCAAACATCGACAAAGCCATAATTTCTACGCATTGCCACAACGATTTAGGAATGGCAACAGCCAATACAATGGCAGGAATTATGAATGGTGCACGCCAGGCAGAAGTTACCATAAACGGAATTGGCGAACGTGCCGGTAATACTTCGTTGGAGGAAATCGTAATGATCTTAAAAAGCCGTTATGCGGTTTTAAATATCGAAACCGGAATTAACACCAAAAAGATTTACGGAACAAGTCGTTTGGTTTCGAATTTAATGAACATGCCGGTACAGCCGAATAAAGCAATTGTTGGAAGAAATGCATTTGCTCACTCTTCAGGAATTCATCAGGACGGAGTTTTGAAAAACCGCGAGAATTACGAAATTATGGATCCGACCGATGTGGGAATCAACGAATCGGCAATTTTATTGACTGCAAGAAGCGGAAGAGCCGCATTAAAACACCGTTTAGAACTGTTGGGATTTGAACTAGACAAAATTAAACTGGATGAGATTTACGACGAATTCTTAAAACTTGCCGACAAGAAAAAAGACATCCGCGACGACGATATCGCACTTTTAGTTGGCGATGCAACACGCAAAGAACGCCGGATTAAACTGGATTATTTACAGGTAGTAACCGGGAAAAATTTAAAACCCATGGCAAACGTTCGTTTAGATATTTCGGGCGAAAAATTCGATGCAACGTCTGCAGGAAATGGTCCGGTTGATGCAGCCATTAACGCGGTAAAACAAATCATACACCGCCAGGTAATTATCGAGGAATTTTTGGTACAGGCAATTACACGCGGCAGCGACGACATTGGAAAAGTACACATGCAGATTGAATACAACGATACTGTTTTCCACGGTTTTGGAGCGCACACCGATATCATTACGGCATCGGTAGAAGCCTATTTAGATGCGATTAATAAATTACCTCCGGTGAAATAAGTTCGTACGATTAATAGAGACAGAAGAAAAATACTGAAGACTAAAAATTTTCAAAAATATGACAGCAAAAACATTATTCGATAAAATTTGGGATGCCCACGTAGTAAAAAAAGTGGAGGGTGGCCCAAATGTTTTATACATCGACAGACATTTTATTCACGAAGTAACGAGTCCGGTTGCATTTTTAGGATTAAAAAACCGCGGATTGAAGGTTTATCGTCCGGAAAAAACAACAGCCACTCCCGATCATAATGTTCCAACAATTAACCAGCACCTTTCAATCAAAGATGAACTTTCGCGTCATCAGCTCGAAATGCTGAAAAGCAATTGTGCCGAACACGGAATTGTACATCACGATTTGGGAACCCAGGGACACGGCGTGGTACATATTATTGGTCCTGAAATGGGATTAACTCAACCGGG
>JBNKOT010000117.1:0-3137 GCA_050294855.1 Draconibacterium sp.
TTCCGTCGATCTCTGAAGTGTACCACTCTTCCTCTGGTAGTTCTTCCCTGGAATCTGTGTAAAGAGCGACCATTACAAAGTCATTTTTCAGCATCGACTGCACCTCGGGATCTGACCAGACATTGTTCTCCATCTTTTTACAATTCGAACAGGCATGTCCTTTAAAAACAATAAAAGCAGGTTTTCCCTGTTCTTTTGCACAAGCTAAACCTTGTTCGTAATCGAAATAACCGGGTAAACCTTTGGGCAAGTGCAGTTTATCGCCATATTTTGCCGGCCCACACAACTCTTCGGAAGCAATTGCAACGCCTGAATTCGAAGCACCAAATGCCACGTAGGAATTTTCACTTTTAGGCGGAATAAGTGCAGAAACTGTTGCTAGCGGAGCACCCAACAGTCCGGTAAACAAATAAATTACGAAAGTAAAAGTAGTAATGGCAAGAAACATCCGGCCAACGCCGATAAAAGGCAAATCGCTGTCGTGTGAGAATTTAATTTTACCAAGAAAATATAATCCTAACATTGTAAAAATCGCCATCCAAACGGCCAGGTAAATTTCACGATTAATGATTTCGAAACCGTAAACCTGATCGATGTTGCTTAAGAATTTTAATCCAAATGCCAACAAAACAAACGCAAAAACAACTTTTATTGCATTTAACCAACCACCCGATTTGGGGAGTTTATTTAATGCCGAAGGAAAAATTGCCAGCAATGTAAACGGTGTTGCAAATGCCAATCCAAAGAAAAACATTCCAATTAAAGGACGCATTCCACCCCCCTGAACAGCTTCAATAATTAACGCTCCTATAAATGGCCCCGTACACGAAAACGAAACAATTACCGTTGTTAGCGCCATAAAAAAAGCGCCAATCATTCCGCCCTTATCTGCTTTTGCATCGGTTTTATTGACCAATCCGCTGGGTAACACAATTTCGAATGCACCAAAAAACGAAATGGAAAAGACCAAAAACAAAATAAAAAACAAGAGGTTAGGAATCCAGTGTGTACTTAAAACACTTCCAACATTTGGCCCGAAAATACCAAACGAAAACAAAGCTCCTAACAAAGTAAAAATCAATACAATTGAAAATCCAAAAAAGATTCCGGTTCTGATTGATTTCCCCCGGTTGTCGTTTCCACGCATAAAAAACGAAACCGTCATCGGAATCATCGGGAATACGCACGGAGTTAGAATGGCCGCAAATCCTGCTAAGGCCGAAATCAAAATAAACAACCACAAAGTTTGTGTGCTTCCGCTTGTCGAATCCATATCAGAAGTGGCATCAGCCATAGCCACTGTTTCGCTTGTAGCCGCTTTTACACCTTCATTAAAAGTAAACGAAAATTCCAATTCATCTGGCGGGGTGCAGGTTTCGTCGTTACAACTCATAAAAAGCACATAACCTTTAATGGTTACTTCGTTGTCTGACTTTAATTTTATTTTTTGTGTGAGCACCGCCTGGCTTGTAAAATAGCCAACATTCATCTGAAAAGTTTCATCGAAGTGTTTTTCAGCTTCAGGATTGGCCTGAATCTCTCCAACAAAATCAAACAAAGTTGAGTCTTCGTATACAAATGAAGTTGCAATTGGGCCTCCTTCGGGCAAATAGGTGTCGTACAAATGCCACCCCATTTCGATATTCGCTGTATAAATTAATTCAACTTCCTGTCCGGTTTGCTTCGAGTCAAATTTCCAGGTGGTTGGATTAACGATCTGACTTTTTACCAGCAGTGTTGAAAGAACAATGGCAAGTAGTAATACAATTTTTTTCATTTTTATTTTAGCTTTAAATGTTTCTTTCTATTCTTTCATTATCGAACCATAAAATTAAATGTTCTCGTTCGAAAATAAATCAGCATAAAAATAGTTGAGTTTTTTAAACCCTGGATTGTTTCGGAACAAAAAAATTGGCTAGTACAGGTTTGAAAAAGGTATTAGTCCCTTTTAAAAAGTAGATTATTGACGGCGGGCACGCAAAATTGCTTCCTTTCGCCCAGCCACATTCAGTTGCCTGTAGATTTTACTTAAATGCGATTTTACTGTGCTGAGTTCAATGAATAATTCTGCTGCAATTTCCTTGTTCGATTTACCCTGCACCAACAAGGCAAGAATTTCTTTTTCTTTTGAAGTCAGGTTCTCCATTTCGTTGGTGCGATCTGTTTTTTTAAGCAAAGCATTTCTTCTACGGAGAAGGACAAATAGAGCCATAACAAGCGGAATCAACAAAAACAATAAAATGCTTTCAACGATTAAAAGCGCATTTTTCCACTTCGGCAGAACTCCGGGAATTTCACAAACCAAGTCTCTGAATCCGACTAGATTTACCAGAAGATCGTCGTACCTGGTGGTGTAATTTGTTCCCGGGTATTCGGTTTCTATTCTTTGTTGAAATTCGAAATAAAAATCGCTGTTGCGCAAAAAATCGGTTTCTTTTTCTTCGATGTGATAAAGTGCATACAAACCAACCATCGAATTTTGGCACGAATCAACAAATGCTCTGATGTAATTTTCGAGATCGATACTAAGAAACTCACGTTGCGCTCTACTCAAATTCGAATCGAGTTGATTTTTTTTCTGCCAATATACTTTGTTAAATCTTAAAAGCTCAGCATTTCGCTGGTCGCCAAATACATTGGTAACCACCAGCGTATTGGAAGTAATATCGACATCGAAACTAAACTGCGAAGAATTCTCGAGAATAAAATGAATAAAATTCCGATCGCCCTGCAAATTAAATTCCACGCCCGAATACTCATTTCTTACCAAATAGAACCGGTAAAATTGAGGATCTTCGGAAAGTGTCAGATTTTCGAAATGAAATGTGCCATCGGTGTTGATGAAAGTTTTGGCGAGAATAAAATCGGGTGAGGCAACATTCAGATTTTCGGGCGAATTAATAGACGCTAAGAACAAAACCGGCTGCCACTTTTCGTTAATTTGTATGTGTCCTTTAATATCGGCAGCTTTTGATGAAAACACAAAAAGGATCGAAAAAACGATCAGAACGAATTTTATGTAGTTTCTTTTTGCTAGCATTTCACGAAAATAAAAAATCCCGGCAAATAACCGGGACTTCCTTATAATATTATCTCTTCTAAATTTTCATCAAAAAAATGATACTCCAAATAGGAAT
>JBNKOT010000118.1:0-32326 GCA_050294855.1 Draconibacterium sp.
AGTTATTTTTCTTCAACATATTCAAACCAGTTGTAATCTGCATTTACCACTGCTGCTTTCCCATTTCCGGTAGCGTACAAACCGATGTAAACTCCGGTAAAAAAACCAACGGTTTCGGTTGCCAGAAACTTCGAGTCAACGGTCTCTATTTCGGTAAACCGATCTGCTCCCTGTGCATACGAAAAAGTAAAAGTCTGCTTTTTGCCCGTTATTCTTAACTGAACCGGTCCGGGTTTTAGTTCAAATTCATTTGAATGATAAACAGTACGACCAAACATCAGTTGCACTTTGATTGTTCGTTTACCGTCTTTTTTCCCAACAAGAATATCGAAATGAGTGCCGTTGTTTTCCACAACCATTCCGGCCTCTTCGTTTTCGTTTTCCGGATCGAAGTCAAGTTCTGTTGTTGCAGTAAAATTAAAGGCTTCCAGTCGTCGACCCACAAAAGTAGAGGTGTTGTTCGTGCTAAGCGTTTCGGCAGCACCTTTTAAACGCAAATATCCGGGGCGTTCGGAGAGCGAAAAGTTAGCCTTCTGAGGATATAATTCGTAGTTCCATTCCAGTCCCAGATTTTCCTGATCGAAATCTACTTTGGCCGGTTTTTCAGGGAAGGGTTGCAGCGGTAAAGTTGCACAGGTCATGTCGACGGTTGCCGTTCCGTTGCCATTTACAACCGGCCAGCCATTTTTGGGCCAGCTAACCGGAGCCAGACAAGTTTCGCGTCCCAGTATATGATGGGCCTTGTCGGAAACAGTTCGGTATCCGTGAAAAACCATCCACCACGAATTGTCGTGGGCCTGAATAATATCGGCATGACCAACTCCCTGAATCGGATTTTCCTGTCCGGCGGCATTGGCATGTGCAAGAATCGGATTCGCCGGATTATCGGTGTACGGTCCCCAAATATTGTTGCTTCGTGCAATGGTTTCGTGATGCGCTTCTTCTGTTCCACCTTCGGCCGCCATCAGGTAATAAAATCCATCTTTTTTATAAATGTGCGGTCCTTCAGAATATCTTCCACCGGTGCCGTACCAGATTTTTCTTCCTTCGGTGAGCAAAGCTCCGGTTTTAAGATTTATTTCGTACAAAATAAACGGAGAGCTGATTACGTAAGCTTTTCCATCTTCGTCCCAGAATAAATCGGGATCGATACCCGGCACGTTTACCCAGATTGGATCCGACCACGGACCTGCCGGATTGGTGGCCGTTACATAAAAATTACCTCCTCCAATAATGTTGGTTGTGATCATATAAAAAACACCTTCGTGGTAGCGAATGGTTGCAGCAAATAAATTAATTCCGTTCGGAATTTGTTCTTTTCGGTGAATACAATAACCAATCTGATTCCAGTTTACAAGGTCTTTGCTATGAAAAACCGGAACTCCCGGAAAGTACTCGAAAGTACTGGTTATTAAATAATAATCGTTGCCAACCCGGCAAATACTTGGATCGGAATGAAAACCCGGAATGATTGGATTGTGATAGGTTATCGGCGCAGTTGGATTGGGCAGCGCCTGAAAAGGATTAATCCTTTGAATTCCTTTGTCGGCCTTGTTTTGTGCGCTTGGTGAAAGTGTAAGCGATAAAAAAATGAGAAAGAGAATAGTTTTTAACGCATCTGAATTGATTTTCATTCGAATAAGTTTTTTTGTTTAATTTTCAAAAATAGTGCTTTATTTCGAATTTAAATATTGAAGCGGTGGATTAGATTGAAACCTGCTGGAATTGTAAAAGAATACGCTTGCCCAGCGCTGATAACACACGGAAGAATTTTAGTTGTTAATAGCGTTTTTCCATTAAAAAAGGAAGATTAAAGTTAGATTAAAATTACAAAACCCAAAAGTTGATGCTTTCGGGTTTCTTAATCAAAAGAATTCCGCCTTGGCTTTGTCACCGAGATAATCAACTTTAAGGATTTTCTTTATTATAGGCCGAATCTATATGTTTGAATAACAATTGTTTGGAGAATGTTTTTAGCGAGTTTGGTATTCGGGAAATATACGGACAAGAAACACAGAATTCCTATCAAAATGCGCATTTGTGTTTTGCAAAAGTGTTGTAATTTTTAAGCGCTGGAATATGAAAAAACGAGCTTCTTTCTTAGCATATTTATTTGTATTTCTAAAAAACCGAAGATTTTTTGTGAGGAGTGGATTGAACAATATTCTACATTTTCGAATCTTTTCTGCTTCCTTATCGCATTTTCTTTATATTTGCTAATGATGTTACTACTTTATAAATTAGTGTTACTATGACTGTTTCAAGAATTGGTGTTTCGTTGGAAAAAGATCTTTTAGAAGCTTTGGATGAATACGTAAAAGCCAACCATTTTTCGAATCGTTCACAAGCCATTCGCCATTTGGTAAATAAAGGCACTGTTGAGCAAAAATGGCAATGCAACAATTACGTTGCCGGTTCGGTTACCTTGTTGTACGATCCGCATCGCCGCGAAATTCAAAATCAAATTGCTGATATTCAGGTTAATTATCATCACGAAATATTGTCGACGCAACGTGTAATTCTCGACAAATCGAAACACATGGAAATAATTGCAATTAAAGGAATTGCCAGTCGTTTAACCGAATTGGCCGATAAATTAATAACAATAAAAGGAATGCAAAACGGAAAACTAACCATGAGTCGGGCTGATTAATTTTTTTTTATCCGGGCGTGTTATGTTTTTCAAATTAATGTTACCAGAATTTTTGCAGTTTAAACGGAATAAGAATGAATAATTTAAATACAAATCTTCAAAATAAACTCAATCAGTTGGAACTTTGGTTTTCGAAGCGAAAAGGTTCGATCGTTGCTTTTTCGGGTGGAATAGATTCGTCGCTTGTACTTTTTTTAGCCCGGAAATTTCAGGGCAAACAAAATGCAATTGGTGTAATTTCAAATTCAGAAAGTTTAAAAAATAAAGATTTTGAGCTGGCAAAAACTTTTTGCAACACTTTTGACATTCATCTCGAAATAATAAAAACACTCGAACTAGCCGATACTCGTTACAATCAAAATCCGGAGAACCGTTGTTATTTTTGTAAAGAACATCTGTTTCACGATTTACAAAGTATCAAAGAAAAATATCCGGAGTTCGATGTTTT
This sequence comes from Draconibacterium sp., assembly GCA_050294855.1. Lineage (GTDB taxonomy): Bacteria > Bacteroidota > Bacteroidia > Bacteroidales > Prolixibacteraceae > Draconibacterium. Next base: position 3,102 of record JBNKOT010000118.1, read on the forward strand.
GAGCGGAACAAATTACAACGATCTGGGCGATTATCGTCCGGGATTGCAGGCCGCAGCCAAGTACAAAGTTTTGTCGCCGATGGTCGATTGCAACCTTACAAAAGACGAACTGCGACAAATAGCCAAACATTTCGAATTGCCGAATTGGGATAAACCGGCTAGTCCGTGTTTAAGTTCACGAATTCCTTACAATCACGAAATTACGCACGAAAAATTGCAACAGGTGGAAGACGCTGAAAATATTCTGAATGAATACGGATTTAACGATGTTCGTGTGCGCCATTACGGAAATTACGGTCGAATTGAAGTTCGAAAAGGGGAACTTGAAAAATTGCTTTTAGTCGAAAACGAGGTGCTGGAAAAGATAAAAAGTGTTGGATTTAAAACCTTGAAAATTGATAAAGAAGGACTGGTTTCAGGCAAATTGAACCGTGCGCTGAAAAATGTCAACAAATAAGAAAATAGAATGAGAATATTATATTACGATTGTTTTGCAGGAATTAGCGGAGATATGAATTTGGGAGCACTCATCGATCTGGGTGTCGATGCCAACTTCCTGAAAACAGAATTGGAGAAACTAAATATTGAAGGATTTCATCTTGAAATAAAACAGGATCAGCGGCGCGGAATTACTGGTACAAAAGCCGAAGTGATCATCGAAAATCAGGAGAACGAAAAACACCGCCATTTGCGCCACATCGAAGAGTTGGTAAATGGAAGTTCGTTGCCCGAAAAGGTAAAAGTAAATGCATTGAGAATATTTGACCTGATTGCAGTTGCCGAAGCCAAAGTTCATAATATTTCGAAAGAGAAAGTTCATTTTCACGAAGTGGGAGCGCTCGATTCCATCGCCGACATTGTTGGTGCAGCCATTTGTCTCGACTATTTGAAAGTCGATAAAATCATGTCGTCTTCGATTCAGTTGGGTGGAGGAACCGTAAAATGTGCCCATGGAATTATGCCGGTTCCGGCACCTGCAACCGCTGAAATTGTGGTAAATGTTCCGGTTAAAACAGGGTTGGTTAATCACGAAGCAACCACACCAACCGGGGCGGCAATTTTAGTAGCTATGGTCGATGAGTTTTCAGACAAAATTGATTTCCCGATCGCAAAAACAGCATACGGAATTGGCAATCGCGACAGCGAAGTTCCAAACGTACTGCGCGTTTATTTGTGCGAAGATGTGGATGAGGTAAAAGACGTGAATTCGGAAGAGTCAATTGTTTTGGAAAGCAACATCGACGACATGAATCCTGAACATTATGAATTTGTTTTGGATCTGTTGTTAAAAGCCGGTGCAAGCGATGCCTGGCTGACACCGATCATCATGAAAAAATCGAGACCAGCAGTTACACTTTCGGTGCTTTGTAAAGCCGATTTGGTTGAAAAAATGAAAGAAATTGTTTTTACGCAGAGCACTTCTTTGGGCATCAGAGAAAGCCGGATCAAAAAAAATATGCTTCGTCGCGAAGAGGTCATCATCGAAACCCAATACGGAAGCTTACGCGTAAAGAATAGTTTTTTCAACGGAAAATTGGTGCGCTCAAAGCCAGAATTTGAAGATTGTAAAGTTTTGGCGACACAACATAAAGTTAGCATTTCGGCAATTGAAGAGGCAGTTAATTTAAAATTGGCAGAGCATGAGTCCTAAAGAAATTCTTGAAAAATATAAAAAGGGCGAAATCGATTTACCCGAAGCACTTTCGCAATTTCCGGATAAAGGAATAGAAGAAATGGGTTTTGCCACCATCGATACCGACCGGCAAAAAAGAACTGGTTTGCCCGAAGTAATTTATGCGTCGGGAAAAACGGTGGAACAGGTGCAGCAAATTGCAGAACGCATGTACCAAAAAGGGATTGATGTGCTGGCAACACGTGTAACGCCCGAAATGGCGGAAGCCATTATTCAGGTGATTCCCGGAGCCGAATACAACAAAATTGCACAAACCATTTCATACAAAAAGCACGATACGGTAAAAACAAAAGGTTATATCGCAATTGTGGCTGCCGGAACTTCGGATATGCCGGTTGCCGAGGAAGCTGCTGTTACTGCCAGGTTTTTAGGAAACCAAGTTGAAACGGCCTACGATGTTGGGGTTGCCGGCATTCATCGTTTGTTTCATCGTTTGGAACTAATCCGGAATGCGCGGGTGATTATTGTTGTTGCCGGAATGGAAGGAGCACTTGCTAGTGTTGTCGGCGGCCTGGTAGACAAACCGGTAATTGGTGTACCAACCAGTATCGGTTATGGTGCCAATTTTCAGGGACTTTCTGCCTTGCTTTCGATGCTGAATAGTTGTGCCAGCGGAGTTAGTGTTGTCAATATCGATAACGGTTTTGGTGCAGCTTGCCAGGCTTCGTTAATTAATAAATTATAAGGTTGAATTTATGAAGGAATTATATTTGCTTTTTGCATCGGCAGCCTCTCTTGGTTTTGTCCATACCATTTTAGGACCCGACCATTATTTGCCATTTATTGTGCTGAGCAAAGCCCGAAAATGGTCGAGCAATAAAACCATGTGGATTACATTTATTTCGGGAGTGGGGCATGTTGGAAGTTCAGTTTTGATCGGGATGCTTGGAATTGGTTTGGGTATCAGTTTAAACAAGTTGGAATATTTCGAGGCTTTCCGCGGCGAACTGGTTGGTTGGATGTTGTTTGCCTTTGGAATTTTATACACCATTTACGGAATTTACAAATACATAAAAAGCTCGCATCATTTTCATTTGCCCGACTTTCTGGTTCCCAAAAAAATACGCGATTTGCAACATTTGCCCACCGAAGATCAAAAAGAAGACAACACCAAATTAACACCCTGGATTCTGTTTCTGATTTTTGTTTTTGGTCCCTGCGAAGTTTTAATTCCGATGTTGATTTTTCCGGCCTACAAAGAAAGTACCTTTGGAATGGTGGCCGTTGCTCTTATTTTCGGAATCGCCACCATTTCAACCATGATGTTGGCGGTTTACATCGGTCATAAAGGAACTTCGCTGATTCAATTCAAAAAACACGAAAAATACCTTCACCTGTTTGCCGGGATTTTGATTTTGATCAGTGCTTCAGGAATATTGTTTTTGGGTTGGTGATAATTACGAGGCTGCGATTTGAAATGAGAGTAGCGAATTTTTAGTAACGAGCAGATAGATTTTAGAAATCACATTGGTCAAGATTATTTTCTGATAATTTTGATTTTTCTTTCAATACAATCACAGAGCACCGCGCCGAGAGTTTGTTGTGACCAGAAAAAGATACCATCAATTTCTTATAATTGATTGTAGTTTTTGAGAGAGGCAGGTGCAGCCTTGACTTTTTAGTACTAGTATTTTTGGTGCGAACTGATTATTGATGGTCTGCCAGTTGGCTTTGTTTCGTCGAAAGTGCTTTCCAAATAAAAATCGTAAAATAAAGAAAAACAGATCTTGAAACTTTGTTTCTTTGTTTATGCCCTCAATTAATGATTTTCAATAGATTTAATCAAAAGAATTCCTCGAGAGCTTTGCCTGGCGTACCATATAGCCTTTTGTCAGCCGTCGGAGAGATGTCCCGAGTTCGGGGCAGTGGGGTGAAATAGAGAAAATTCGACTTCCTGCTTTTTGTCTGAAATAAAGTTGGCGTAATACTTCTTGGCTCTGCCACGGAGATAGTCGGCTTCAAGAATTTTCTTTAATGTCCATCTTATTTATATCAGGGAAACACCATTTTTGGGAGTACAAGAACTATGTAATTCCGTCCTATAGTTTATGATGATTGGATAAAAAAGTAAACTTAATAATTATCCCAAATATGGTTTCAATAATTTACTTCGTGATGTATGTCGCAACCGTCTGATGGCCTTTTCTTTTATCTGTCGCACCCTTTCACGGGTTAACCCAAATCGTTCACCGATTTCTTCCAATGTCATTTCCTTACATCCGATACCGAAAAACTGAGTAATAATGTCGGTTTCACGCTCTGTCAATGTAGCTAATGCACGGCTTATTTCATGTCCAAGTGATTCCATCATAAGGGCGCGGTCAGCATTTGGAGAATCGCTATTTACCAAAACATCCAAAAGACTATTGTCTTCGCCATCCACAAAGGGGGCGTCGACTGAAATATGTCTTCCTGATGCTCTAAGAGTTTCAGCAACTTTTTCGACAGGTAGCTCTAATATTTCTGCTAGTTCTTCTGGCGATGGCTTGCGCTCATTTTCTTGTTCAAATTTTGCGAATGCCCTTCTCATTTTATTCAACGAACCTACCTGATTCAATGGCAAACGAATAATACGTGATTGTTCTGCAACGGCTTGCATAATCGATTGGCGAATCCACCAAACTGCATAGGAAATAAATTTAAACCCGCGTGTTTCATCAAATTTCTGACCTGCTTTAATCAAACCAAGGTTTCCTTCGTTTATTAAATCGGGCAAACTCAGACCTTGATTTTGGTACTGTTTTGCCACCGATACAACAAAACGTAAGTTGGCTCTGGTTAATTTCTCCAAAGCTACCTGGTCACCTTTTTTGATTCGCTGTGCTAATTCAACTTCTTCCTCAACAGTAATCAGTTCTTCCTTACCAATTTCCTGTAAATACTTGTCTAAAGAGGCACTTTCACGGTTAGTGATTGACTTGGTAATTTTTAACTGTCTCATATATTTTCCCTAAAAAAGAGTGCAAAAGTACACATTAAATGTGTAACGGATTGATTAATGGATGCTATCTTAAATTAATGGTTATCAGGGAAACACGAATCCGGGATAAACTACGATTGATATCGGTATAATAAATAATATCTTATCAAATAAAAAGGCTGCAAGAAATTGCAGCCCTATCAAATCGAACTATACTAAACTCTATATTTTATTTCCAAACTTCGCTATCAATCATCCAGTCTTCAACCGTTAACTCTGCTTCAACATTTGTGTCTTCTACATTCCATGTTTCCTCGCTGGTCATCCAACCTTCAAGTTCCAGACTTGTTTCTGTTTCCTGAGCAAAATCTGCAATGTTAAAAGTATTTGTGTTCCAGATTTTTTCATTGGTCATCCAACTTTCCAACTGAAGTGTTGTCTCAATGATTTCAGCACCTGTGGCTTTTACTTCTGTTCCTTCTGCTTTAACATTTCCTGCTAATAAAATAAGTGCTATAAATGTTACTGATGCTATTTGTTTTACTGTTGTTTTCATATTTTCTGTTTTTAAACTTGTACAAATATTGCTCGTTTTATTTAACTAAAATATAGAAAAACAGTTAATGAATCTATGGTATCGGTAAATGGCGATTAGGGACGGTAAATAAAATACCTTATTATATTTATATGTGTGTGCTGTCGGTGAATGGAGAAAGTAAACAAAGTCATTATACTTATGTCAATAATATAACCCATACTATGATGTAGTCTTTTTGATTTTTGTCGAATGCTCGGTTAATCGCTAATAAGTTCCAATAATTACTTGTATATCTTTTCCTTTAATCAACAGAATTCCTCGAGGGCTTTGCCTCGGGGTGCCATATATTCTTCCGTCAGCTGACGGAGAAGATGTCCCAGGTTCGGGACAGTGGGGTGAAATAGAGAAAGTTTGATTTTCGGCTTTTAGTCCGAAATAAAATTGGGTAATATTCCTTGGCTCTGCCACGGAGATAGTCAACTTTAAGAATTTTCTTTATTAAAACGTACAGTGTTTTAAACCAGTACTATACAGATGGTTTTTGGGTGTTTGCAATTACAATCATCGATATTGAAAGGCTTGTCCATGGGCGTAAAATATCATTTAACGATTCTTTGTTCTTTAAATTTTGAAGTGAAACATGGCAGATATTCAACAAATAGTGCAGTTAAAAAAAAACACAGAGGCTTTGATTTCTCCGGTTATCGAGCTACCATGCTTGAGCGAAGAATTCAAAAGAGAGTATAGAGTACCAAATGTAATGGGTTGGATGATTATCTGAGTTATTTGCAAGAACACCAAGCAGAATTAGAAAACCTGTTAAATGTTTTAACAATTAATGTGAGCCATTTCTTCAGAAATTCATTGTGTTACGAGTTTCTGCGAAAAGTAATTATTCCTGAATTAGTTTTATAAAAAAAGTCAGAATCTAACAGTCAGTTACGAATTTGGTCTGCGGGTTGTTCTTATGGAGAAGAGCCGTATTCTGTTACCCTGAACATAAAAGATTATCTTAAAAGTGAGGATTTAAAAATCAAAGTAAAAACTTTTACCACCGATATTGATAAAAATGTACTAAATCGCAAATGATGGATATTATTCTGCAAGTAGTTAGAGTGTGTCAATTTTGGTATTTTTCAAAAAAAACTTTATAAAACATAAAGATGGTTTTGTATTGTCGCCAGTTATTAAAGAAATGGTGCAATTTTTGTTTCAGGACCTGCTTGAAATAAACTATTCAGTACCGCCAGATAGTATTTTCGGTGGATTTGAGATTATCTTTTGTCGAAATGTTTTAATTCACCTTGAACCCGAATACCAGAAGATCATATTAATAAACTTTACAAAACTTTGAATATAAATGGCTATCTTGTAATGGGAGAAGCAGAAATGCCCATGGAAGAATTCAAACACAAATTCAGAAGACATAATGCATTTTGTAAAATTTACAAGAAAATTAGGCGATGCATATGTTTTTATAAAACACTAAATGAGTAATCATGAGTGACGCAGAAAAAACAATAGAACAGCTATACGCAGAGATTGATCAATTAAAATCTATAATTAGGGATCAGGAAAATTCTTTGTCAGAAACCCGGTCCTTTACCGAAACCTTGTTAAATGCTTCACCAGACATTATTTACGTTTATGATATCGCTGGAAGTAAAAATATTTACAGTAATGAAGGGATTGAAAAAATTCTGGGTTACACTGCCGATGAAATAAAAGAAATGGGAAAAGAGTTAATTCCAGCCTTAATGCATCCCAATGATTTTCAAAAATATATAAATACCCGAATTCCCCTTTATCAAAATGCAAAAGACGGCGAAATAATAGAGCATGAATACCGGATGAAGCACAAGAACGGGAGCTGGCATTGGTTATCTTCCAAAGAATCTGTTTTTAAGCGTTTGCCGAATGGTGAACCGAGTCAGATATTTGGCATACTTAGCGATATTACTGAACGTAGACAGGCAGAATCTGAATTGCTATCTGAAAAAGAGCGTATAAAAACCATTCTCGATTCAGTGGCCGACCCTATATTCGTTAAAGATAATGAACATCGGATTACGCTTGCCAATCGTGCCTTTTGCAGAATGTTTGGCATGGATGAAAAGAGTGTAATAGGCTTTACATTGGCAGAAACGGTTCCTGAAAACGAAAGGGAACAATTTCTTCGTGTCGACCGAAAAGTTCTCGACACAGGCATTCCCGATATACGAGAAGAAGAACTTACAATTGGACAACTTACAAGAACAATCATAACAAAGAAGATTTGTTTTGAGGACGAATCAGGAAAAAGATTCTTAGTCGGTTCTATCAATGACATTACTGAAAGAATAAAAGCAGAAGAATCATTAAGAGAAAGTGAAAAGAAATTGAAAGATGCTCAGAGAATGGCGACGCTTGGATTTTGGAACTGGGATATAAAAACTGGCGAAGTCGAATGGTCAGATGAAGTGTATAAAATATTTCATCTTGATCCTGCCAATTTTAAACCTCAAATTGACTCTATAATGAAACTTTCTCCCTGGCCTGAAGAGAATGAAAGAAATAACGAGTTGATACAAAAGTGCATAGAAAGTCGCAATCCGGGTAGTTACGAACAAAAAATTCTTCGACCCGATGAAAGTGTGGGATATTACTTTTCGACGTTTCAAGGAATATACGATGGAAAGGATGATCTAATACGAATAAAAGGTACTGTGCAGGATATAACCGAAAGAAAAAAAGCAGAAGAAAAACTTAGGATAAGCGAAGAGCGGTTTAAAATTGTGGCTGAATCGGCTGAAGAGTGGGTTTGGGAAGTTGACAAAGAAGGCTTGTATACTTATTCAAGTCCTATGGTGGAAAACATATTAGGTTATAAACCCGAAGAAATTGTTGGGAAAAAACATTTTTACGATTTTTTTCAGGAAGATATTCGAGAGCAATATAATACAGAAGCTTTTAGAGTATTTGATCAAAAGCTTGAAATTAATGATTTTGAGAATGCGAATGTTCATAAAAATGGACAAATTGTAATTTTGAAAACAAACGGAAGTCCAATTTTGGACAAAAAGGGAAATTTGATTGGTTTCCGAGGTGTTGATACAAACATTACACAAATAAAACAAAACGAAGAGGCTTTGCTCTACGAGAAATATCTACTGCATTCACTTATGGATAATTCTCTGGATAATATCTATTTTAAAGATATCAACAGTTGCTTTATAAGGATAAATAATGCGCAGGCCAAATTATTTGGATTAAGCAATCCAGAAGAAGCCGTTGGAAAAAAAGACAGCGATTTTTTTACAGAAGAACACAGCAGTGATGCTTACAATGATGAGCAGGAGATTATTAGTACGGGTCGGCCAGTAGTCAACAAAGAAGAAATGGAAACGCTGAAAAATGGAGAAATTTCGTGGGTGAATTCCACAAAACTTCCATTACGAGATAGCTATGGAAAAATAATCGGAACATTTGGAATCTCAAGAGACATTACTGAACAAAAGAAAACAGAACAGGAATTAATTGATGCACTGAAAAGAGCTACTTCGTCTGATCGTTTAAAATCAGCTTTTCTGGCAAATATGAGCCACGAAATCCGTACTCCCATGAATGGTATCTTAGGCTTTACTTCTTTATTAAAAGAGCATGACCTCTCTGGTGAACAACAAAATGAATACATTGATATTATACAAAAAAGTGGCAACCGGATGTTAAATACCGTAAATGATATTATCGAAATTTCCCGGATTGAAGCTGGAGAGGTGAGAATTAGTTCAGATACCCTAAATATCAATAATCATCTTATCGACTTATTTAATTTTTTTGTTCCTGAAGCAGAAAATAAAGGCTTGAAGCTCATAATCGACAAACTACCAGAAGATGAACTTGTTGTAAGTACTGATAAAAATAAACTCAGTTCAATTGTTACAAATCTTATAAAAAATGCGATAAAATTTACAGATGTTGGTACCATTAAGATTGGATGTAAAAAGAATGAAAAGTTTCTTAAATTTTATGTAGAAGACACTGGCATTGGAATACCGGGAAATCGCAAAGATGCCATATTTAATCGCTTTGAGCAAGCAGATATTGAGGATACTCGTGTTTATGAAGGCTCAGGACTTGGCCTTGCAATTGTGAAATATTATGTCGAAATGTTGGGTGGCAAAATCTGGGTTGAATCTGAAGAAAATAAAGGTTCAACATTTTTCTTTACAATATCTTATCAGCCATTCAATACAAAAGATGTATTAAGTACAACAAGCGGTAAGAAGCTATCTGAAAATAAAAGAAAGTTGAAAATATTGGTAGTTGAAGATGATGAAACGAGTTTCTTATATCTATCAACAATATTGAATGACTTAGCAGAAAAAATTCAATTAGCAAAAAATGGACTTGAAGCTGTGGAGTTTTGTGAAAACAATTCTGGTTTCGACATTGTTTTAATGGATATTAAATTACCCGTTCTGGATGGTTTCAAAGCAACCAAAAAGATTAGAGAATTTAATAAAGAAATTAAAATAATAGCCCAAACGGCATACGCTCTTGAAGGTGATAAAGAAAAAGCAATTGAAATAGGTTGTAACGATTATATCTCAAAGCCAATAAATAAAGGAAAGCTTATTGAGATGATAGGAAAACATTTTTAGTTTATTAAGCAAGAAACCATTTAATCAAAAGAACTTCTCGAGAGCTTTGCCTCGGGGGTGCTATATTCTTCCGTCAGCATACTTGAGCAACAATAAAATAATAGCAATAGCTCTTAAACTGTGTAAGTTGAAAATACTGAGGATTGCAATCCGCGGCATTTTTTTGTTTAATATTAAACTATGCACAGTAATGAAAAAGAAGATTTATTAAATGATGATTTTATTGAACAGATTAAATCAGTTGAGGAACTCAGCGATATTCTGAAACAGATTCCGAAGCTTGGCATCGAAAAGATGCTTGAAGGTGAACTGGATGGTCAGTTCATTGAGGACATTCGACCGATTTTTGAGTTTCTTTAGTGGTGTTCTAATAGAACAGGAAAGGGAATGGATACCGAGAGTTTTTTCTGAAAAGTAATGTTTTTGATAGAATGTTTGTGTTTCTATCGCATGAAAATTATTTAGAAACACTTTGAATATCTCTTACATTTAATTACTTTTCAATCAACTACATATTAAAACATTGCCTTGCTCTATTAGTTGACCTAAATTTACCTTTATGACTAAACAGATATCCAACACAAATAATTTATTAAAAGAATCTTTGATAGATTCTATAAGCGATAGCCTTATTGCTACTGATTTGGAAGGTAAAATAATTTATTGGAACAAAGCCGCCGAGAAACTGTATAAATGGAAATCGCAAGAGGTCATCGGTAAAAATATTCTTGAAGTAACACCGTCCACAATAACAAAGAAGCAGGCAGCAGAAATCATGAATTCGTTAAGAAATGGGGATTCATGGGAAGGTGAATTTGAGGTACAAGACAAAAATGGAAAAACATTCCCGGTTCATGTCAAAGATTCGCCTTTACTTGACAGCAAAGGAAATTTGATCGGAATAATCGGAAGTTCTAACGATATATCCAGTTTTAAGGAAGTCGAGATTAAACTTAAAGAAGCCAGGGAGGAAGCTGAAGAAAGCAAGAAACAGTTGGAAACGATATTCAATATGTCTCAAATGCTGATATGTATTGCAGACATTAATACTTCAACGTTTAAATTTATAAATCCAACCTTTGAAAAAATTCTTGGATACTCCAAAGAAGAATTGTTAACCAAACCATTTACAGAATTTATTCACCCCGATGATGTTAAACCAACTACAGAAGTAATTGAAAAACAATTACAAGCTGGCATTGTTGTACAGACCTTTGAAAACAGGTATTTATGTAAAAACGGAAAGTATTGTTGGCTCAATTGGAATTCGTATCCTATTCCTGAAAAAGGCATTGCATATGCAATAGCGCATGATATAACAACCAGAAAACTTGAAGAAGTAGCACGACGAGAAAGCGATGAGCGGTACCGTATTGCTCAGGATATGTCGCCCGATGGATTTACCATTCTTAAGCCCGTTCGTAATAAAAAGGGGCATGTAGTTGATTTTGTCTGGGTTTATGAAAATAATGCGGTTGCCAGGATGAACGGAACTGATCCCCATGCGGTGATTGGAAAACGTTTGCTGGAGTTGTTTCCCGGTCATAGCGATACACAATTTTTTAAAGCCTATATAGCAGTGGCCGAATCCGGCAAATCCATAACGCTCGAAGATAGTTACATTGGTGAAACAATAGATAAAGTAACATGGTTCCGCATTGTTGTGGTGCCAATGGATGAAAACATTGCAATCCTTTCGCAAGATATCTCCGAGCGCAAAAATGCTGAAAATGAATTAAAAGAAAGTAAAGAAAAGCTTTCATTAATTGTGAACAAAAGTCCTTTCCCCGTTACTATTGTAGATACAAATGATGAGAAAATTATATATTGGAGCGAAAGTGCAACAGCATTGACAGGTTATTCAGTCAAGACTGAAGCTGAATGGTTCAAATTAGCCTATCCTGATGAGAAATACCGAAAGCAGGTTATCGAACGATGGAAACATTTTCTTGAAAAAGCCAGAGAGTCAAACGAAGCAATTAATACCGGAGAATACCGTATCACCTGCAAAAACGGTTCAGTAAAAGATGTTGTGCTATATGCGCAATTCATACCCGGAAACCTTGTTGTTACCATAAACGATATTACGGAGCGTAAACATGCAGAAACGCGGATAAAAACGATGGCTGAAATGTTAACGTTCGCCCCCAATGCAATTACGGTTTGCGATTATAATGGGAATTTCTTATACGCAAACCAAAAGACCTTAGATATATTTGGTTATACCTGGGAAGAGTTCAAAGCTATTCCATTAAGCAAACTGGATACACCAGAAACAGCAGCACAAACCCCTGCCAGAATAGAAGAAATAAGAAAAAAAGGTGAGGGTCGTTTTGAAGTTGAATCTTTTAAAAAAGACGGTTCCATTGTACCAATGGAAATACATGTAAAAACCACAAAATGGGATAATGTCGATGCACTTATTACAGTAGCTTCCGATATCACCGAACGTAAGCAGATGGAAGAAGAAATACTGAAAAACCAATTACGTTATCAAAAAGCTCAGGCTATAGGAAATGTTGGAAACTGGGAATATGATTTGGTGACATCGCAATTTTGGGGTTCTGAAGAATCAAGAAAAATATTTGGGTTCAATCCAAAACCCATAGAACTAACAACTGACCGGGTGGAGAGTTGCATCACTGAAAGAATTCGGGTACACCAAGCATTACTTGACCTTATTACACACGGTAAAAAATACGACTTGGTATATGAAATCCTTACTGAAGATAAGGGCATTCAGAAGATTATTCACTCAATTGCAGAACTAGAAAAAGATGCTCAGGGAAATCCCATTAAAATTACAGGTGTTATTAATGATATTACCCGACAAAAAAAGATAGAAGATGATTTAATTATAGCCAAAGAAAAAGCCGAAGAAAGCGACCGCTTAAAATCTGCATTTCTTGCAAATATGAGTCATGAAATTCGAACTCCCATGAATGGAATATTGGGTTTTACAAATTTATTACAAGAACATGATCTGACTGGTGAAGAGCAAAATCAATACATTGAAATTATTCAGAAAAGCGGTAAACGAATGTTAAATACGGTAAACGATATTATTGAGATTTCCAAAATTGATTCAGGGCAAATAAAGGTTGCTTCAAATATGGTGAATGTAAGTGAACATCTTTTAACCTTACACAAATTCTTCAAGCTCGAAGCTGAAAAGAAAGGATTGAAACTAAATCTCAACAATAAATTATCTGAAGATGAATCTTTAATACTTTGTGATGAAAATAAATTAGGTTCAATTCTAACTAATCTGATAAAAAACGCAATTAAGTTTACTGAAAAGGGAACTATTGAAATTGGATGTAAAAAGAATAAAAAGTTTCTTGAATTGTATGTTGAAGATTCAGGTATTGGGATACCGGCAAACCGTAAAGAAGCCATATTTAATCGTTTTGAGCAGGCTGATGTTGAAGACCAGCTGGTACATGAAGGTTCAGGCTTGGGGCTAGCAATTTCGAAATCGTATGTTGAATTACTAGGTGGCAAAATGTGGGTGGATTCAGAACAAAACAAGGGTTCAACATTTTTCTTTTCAATTCCCTATGATCCTACAAACACTGAGACAAAAATTAAAGTTTCAGGTAAAAAACAAGTTGAGAACAAAGAAAAGAAATTAAACATATTGATTGTTGAGGATGATGATGTCAGCTCAATGTTACTCTCGACAATATTGAATGACAAAGCTAAAAATATTCAGATAGCAACTAACGGGCTTAAAGCTGTTGAGATTTGCAAGAATAGTACAAATTTCGACCTCATTTTAATGGATATTAAGTTACCGGGTATAGATGGTTTAGAAGCAACCAAAAGAATTAGAGAGTTTGATAGGAATGTAAAAATTATTGCCCAAACAGCCTACGCCTTAGAAGGTGATAAAGAAAAAGCAATTGAAATAGGTTGTAACGATTATATCTCAAAGCCAATAAGTAAAGGAAAGCTTATTGAGATGATAGGAAAATATATATAGTGTATTCAACAAGAACCCATTTAATCAAATTTTTCTAAAAATTGAGACTGTAAACTGAACTCTGTCCAACAATATTAATTTTGTATGACAGAGAAATTATGGAAAGTGAAGAATTTAAAGCGATGCGTGACAAAGCCCTTGAGCAGTTACGCCAGAACAATCCTTAAGAGGAAAAGATGGTGTTTTTGCGTATGCAATTGGTTCATATATAACTTAGTTTATCGCAATAAGAACATACTCTTTATTCAAAAAGCCCGATGTTTCCACCGGGCAAAATTTAACCAAACTAGACCTATACTTACCAAACAGAGTTTAAACTCCAGGCGCTTGCCTTTTGCAGCTTAACGCTCCCGTTGGTTGAAAACAATTCTACTTTATTATAGGGATCAATTGGGAAAACAATATCGGTAAAAACTAATTTGCCTCCATCAACAAATACTTCAACCGAAGCTTCATCAACAAATACTCGTATTTCCATTTCGTTTGCTGCCTCATAAACAGCAAGAGATTTACTTGCAAATTTTTCAGAGAATGAACTAACTCCTCCATTAGTACGGTCGGTAAAAAATTGCGTTTTTGCAGGAGAATAAGTTATGCTGAACTTCTCACCCTTATCGTTCCTTAATGCAATTCCAAATTCATCGGGGCTACCAAACTGAGAATCATTATTTAATTGAAATCTAAAAATCATCTCCGATTGCATTGGATTAATTCCTTCCAATTTCAGCGAAACATTTCCGGAAACAACCTGCGATGCAACTTCAACTTTTTTGTTTCGTATTTTCTCAAGCTCTTTTACCGGAACTGAAGTCACAACAAACTCATCAGTAACTTTCTCCAAAACCAACTTACGTGGAATAGTCATTGCACTGCGCCATTTGTCTGTAGGTACGACAGTAGCGTAGTCCCAATTACTCATCCAGCCCAGAAATAGTCGTCGACCATCCGATTCAGGAATATCGCTCCAGGTAACACCGGCATAATTATCTCTTCCATGATCAATCCATTTTGTTTCGCTTTGTGTTGTTGTAAACTTACTTCCATCAAAATTGCCAACAAAATATTGTGTTGCTGAACCTGCGTTTGGCCCGCCCGGATTAATGCTAACAAACAAAATCCATTGTTTTTCATCCGAACCGTCCACGTTCATTTGAAAAAGATCAGGACATTCCCATACACCACCGTGCGCTCCTTTCTCTTGCCCAAATTCGCTTTCTTTTTGCCACTCTTTTAGGTTTGGCGACGAATAAAATTCAATATGGTCTTGCACCGCTAAAGTCATAATCCATTTTTGAATGTCATCGTGCCAACTAACTTTTGGATCGCGAAAATCTTTTATCCCTGGGTTTTTAAGCACTGGCTCTCCGTATTTTATCCAGATACGTCCTTTATCGTTGCTGAATGCAATACCTTGTGTTTCAAAATCAATTTCTCCGGCTCTTTGGGCAACCATGTCGTGGTAAGTAAAAATGGCAATTAACGGTGGTTGCCCATTTTTTCCTAATCCCGAAGTATTTTTCCAATCAACCACTGCACTTCCCGAAAAGATGAAGCCATGTTCGTCGGGAAATAATGCTACAGGCAAATGTTCCCAATGTAGCATGTCGGCACTAACTGCGTGCCCCCAGTGCATTGGCCCCCAAACTGTTGAGTCGGGATAATATTGATAAAACAAATGGTATTCTCCTTCATAATAAACCATTCCGTTAGGATCGTTCATCCAGTTTGCTTCAGGCGAGAAGTGGAATTGAGGCCGGTATTTTTCGGAATAATATTCAGATCCTTCGGATCCTTGCTCGTTTTTTGTCGCTTGTTTTGGTTGGCATCCAAATCCAATTGCAAGGAGAATAAAAAGGTTTAGCAATACATATTTTTTTTTCATATTTAGTTTTTTAGGTGTTACTAGTTAATTGAAGTTAATTTACAAACCGTTCCATTTTTCAAGGTTATTTTGCCACCTTCAGTAAATAAACTTAATTGGTTTAATATCGGCTCAGAAGCATACGATTTTGTCATGGAAACAAATCCGTCCATGGCAAAAAATTCCACCGACGATTCATTTATAATCAATTTCATCTCTACTTCGGGTTGTTCAATAACACAAGGAGTAAAAACAATTTCATTGTTGAAGGCAATAAAAAAATAGCGCCGCTCATTATGGTATCCAACAATTAATTTATCTTGATTTTCGTTTTCAAATGTTACTCCAAAAACTTCAGCAAAATCAAGGTATATTCGGTTGTTAAGATCGAATGTTAAATTTATTTCTAAAGGCAGTTGTTGCGTTTGTTTAATATTTAATTTGCCTTCAAAACCTTGCCCGGCTAGTTGTTTTGTTTTATGTTCTAATTCATTGATTTCTTTTACTGGTTCAGAAGTAATAAAATATTCGTTGTACCTTTTTATTAAAAAAAGCGAACGAGCCAAAGTCAGAGACGGGTTATTATCAATTTTGGCAATTGAATACGGCGTTTTATTTAAAAGCAAATAATCGGAAAGAACAACCGGAGAATAGTAATCAGTGCCACCGTCCATCCATTTCACATCATCGGTGGTATGAAATTGTAAGTTATAAAAATCACCAACAAAATACTGGGTACCTAAACCTTCATTTTTAGCTCCTTCTGTTGTACTGATAGCCAGACACCACTTTATTTCTGTTGTTTCCTTGTATTCAATAGGGTAAAACTCAACATTAGTCCAGTTCCCTTTTTGTACTGTAGGCTCTGTATCAAATTGCGATTGAAATTCCCAATTCATCAAATCATTGGAAGCATAAAACTCAACATCATAATTTTTCAACAAAACCAAAACCCACTTTTGTGCATCCTCATTCCATGTTACTTTTATATCGTTTACTTCAATTAGTGATGCATCCAAATTGATATTTTCAGGCCAGTTTTTCCAGTTTTTACCAAAGTCGGTGCTAAAAGAAATGGAAAGAATATCTTCTTTTAAAACATAGGCAAGAATTACGTTATTCTCGTTTCCCAAGCCGGAAATATTATTCCAATCGCGAACTATACTTACCGACTTAAATTGTTCTTGTGAATTGAACTCGAATGCTGGTGTTGTCTCTTCCCACGATAATAAATTGTCACTTATTAAATGACCAAGCCCATCAATACTATCATTTTCGGCATACTTATAAAAAAGGTGGTATTCATTTTCGAAAAAATGCAAGTCAACTGTTGTGCCTAAGTTTGCTGATGAAAAACTCACACTCTTTTTCCCCGATGAATTCAGGCCGTTTTTTTTACATCCAAAAGTTACCAATAAAAGTAATATAGCGACAATAGTTGTTGGTTTCATATTTGTAGAATATAAGATAGAGCAGCAACCGAAGTTGCCGCTCCTTATTTATTTCTAATATCCAGGATTCTGTTGATATAAACCTTTTGTAAAGTCAATTTCACGTTGCGGTATAGGATAATATTCATCTCTTCCGGCAGTGAATTTTGCATCTTTCAAAAAGTCTCTTCTTGTTTTTTCTTTTGCCAGATAAGCGTTTAAAGTAGGCTCGGCAATTCCCCAGCGAACCAAGTCAAAGAAACGCGGGCTTTCAAAAGCAAACTCCAAACGGCGTTCCCACTGTAATGCAGTACGTGCATTGTCTTGTGTCCAATCTATGTTCGAAGCATTGTATTCATTTGCCAAATAATTTGAAGCTGGCGTGCCATCGGCAAGTTTGGTGCGCCCAGTACTTTGAGCTGCACGTGCACGAACCTCATTAATTAAAGGCAATGCTTTGTCTTGCTGACCTAACTCAATATAAGCTTCGGCTTGCATTAAAAGAACATCGGCAAAACGAATGATATCGATATTTTTTGAAACTCCCATAAAAGGACCTTGCTTTTTGTAACACGAACAATCGGCTGCTTGCTGCTCTTTCATACTTTGAAAAAATCCGTAAACACCTGCTTCTCTTACCCAGCTATTACTGAAAATATAAGCTTCTTCGTTGCGGTATTTATAGGGGTGCCCATCGATACCAACTGAATGATCGATTCGAGGATCAACAGTTACACCAGTTGGAGTAATATCTGCAGCACTTAGTTCAACATCGTTAAAAGTTTCGAATTTTGGAAGACCGTTTTCGTCGGTTGCAAAAGCATTCACCATATTCTGACTCGGTTGATGGAATCCACAGCAACCGTATTGCGGCGCCCCATGTGGATAATTCAATCCGTTTTCAAAATTCAAACGTCCGGCTGTTGTTCCATCGCTGATAGAGAATTGAATTGCAAAAACAGATTCAGGACCATTGTCGTATCCGGCTAAAAAGTTTTCAGCAAAATCAGGCTGTAAACTATACACCCCAGAAGAGATTACCATTTCGGTTAAATCAACTACTTCTTGTAACCGTGATTGATTAATACCAGTAACCTGATTATTCTCGTCTTGTTCGTATGCCTGATACAACCTCAATTTAGCAAGATATGCCGCGGCTGCATATTTATTGGCACGGCCGATTTCGGCTTGCGTCGTTGGCAAATTATCCATCGCAAACTTAAAATCTTCAGCAATTTTATTCCAAAGCTCATCGTTGGAATATTCCCTGTTACTAGTTGCTAAAATCTCTTCATTCGATTTTGTTTCATCAATGTAAGGAACATATTTAAACAATACTTTTAACATAAAATGTGAGTGTCCTCTTAAAAAACGCGCTTCTGCAATACGTGTTGTTCTATCGGCATATTCAGCATCGGAAAGTTCGTTTAACATACGCAAAGCTGCATTAGCCCTTGAAATGGCCATATAATAGTTTTCCCAGGTAAACGGTAGGCCAGCCAGCCAACTTTGCTCAGGCTGCGTAAAATTATATTGTTCGTAAAAGTTAAAAGGTTCAACATCACCGGTTCCACCACCGCCTTTGTAGGCATCATCGGAACGAACACTTCCGTAAACCCACATACTGGCAATAAGGCCAATCATGTCGTTATTTCCGATACCTGCATAAGCAGCAGTTACCAATCCTTCGGCACCTTCAGCAGTAGGAGCTCCGGCAGAGACAAAACCTTGTGGTTCAGTATTTAGATAGTCTTCGCATGAGGCAAACAATAGTGCCATCATCAAAATTGTTACCAGATATTTATTTATATATTTCATAATTTTAAATTTGAAGTTGTTTATAATGTAACATTTACACCAAATGAAATGGTTGTTGGGATAGGAATTGTATTGACGTCAATTCTTTCCGGATCAGGTCCTTGGAAATCGCCACTTTTAAGCACGAATAAGTTATCGGTCATACAATAAACTCGTAGTCTTTCAATCTTAATTCTATTGGTAAACGATGGATTAAAGGTGTATCCTAACTGTACATTCCTCAATTTAAAATACGAAGCATTTACATTATAATAATCAGAAGGTCTTGCTTCGTTGTTATTATCCGACAAGCTCAAAGCAGGAACAGTTGAGTTTGGGTTTTGAGGAGTCCATGCACGAAATACACCGGGTCCGACATTATCTCTGCTTCGAACAAAATCATTATACTGCGTATAAACATCGTAGCCAGTTTTACCTGCAACACCTGACCCAAATACAGAGAAATCGAAGTTTTTGTAATTAAGATCGATCCTTAAACTATATTCCAAATCAGGAAGGGTTGTTCCTAAAAAGTCCTGATCGAGAGCATCAATTGCTCCATCATTGTTCAAATCTTTGTATCTAATTCTTCCGGGAGCAGCGCCAACTTGTGAAGCGTGTGCATCAACTTCTGTTTGATTTTGGAAAATTCCATCGGTAACATATCCAAATATCGAACGACTGGAATGTCCAATGATTGTTTGTTCGGCATTACCTGGGTAGGCTGTTCGAACTTCTTCAGGTAATTCGGTTATTTTATCTGCAAAATGACTAATGCTGGTTGCAACTTCATAATTAAAATCGTTGCTCACATCTTTTCGGTAGCTCAAAGCAAACTCCCAACCTTTGTTCTTTTGGGTAGCTCCATTTAAAAATTGTTTTTGTCCTTCACCCAAAGCCGATGCAATTGGTGGTTGAATTAATATGTCGGTGGTGGTACGCGTAAATACATCAAAAGCACCAATTAATTTTTGGTTGAAAAATCCAAAATCAATCCCCAAATTCAATTCTTCGGTTGTTTCCCATCGAAGTGCCGGGTTTGCTGCCTGAACAGAAACAAATCCTGAAGGAAGGTTCCCTGTATCGGCTCCACTTAATGAATAAGCGGTACCCACATTCCAGTATTGATCAAAAAAGTCGTTGTGAAAAATTGATGCAACCTGATTTGCTGTAGCACCGTAACGTGGTTCATATAATCCAAGACTTGCATATTCTCCTACATCCTGGTTTCCTACACGACCCCAGCCTGCTCTGAATTTTAAATTCGATAGGGATTCTACATCCTGCATAAAATTCTCTTCTTTTATTCTCCATCCAAAGGTTGCAGCAGGAAAATATCCGTAGCGATTGTTTTCACCAAATCTAGACGAACCATCACGACGCAAAGTAAATGAAGCTAAATATTTATTATCAAAAGTATAGTCTACTTTTCCGAATTGTGACAACAAACGACTTCCGCTCGCGGTTCCAAAGCTATTACCATTGCTGGTTCCTGCACTCAAAACAAAGAAGTCTTCGGTTTGAGACGAGAATCCTTCTTTATAGCCTGTATAATCACTAAAATCATCTTTTACAGCCTCTACTCCAAGTAAAAACTGAAAATCGTTTTTGCCTTTTTTCAACTTATAACTTGCTGTATTCGACCAGGAAACACTTGTGAAATCACTATTGTACATGGTCATATTGTTCACCGAACGAGCAATAAATCCATTGGTAAAACGAATTTCAATATCCTTATCTTTTACCTTTGAATAATCGACTCCCACGTTTGTACGAAGTACTAAATTCTTAACGAGTTCAATCTCGGCAAAAACATTTCCAAATAAATAAGAACGGTTTGTGTTATCCCAACGGTTAATATATTGCATGAAAATGGGATTATTACGATCGGAGTAACCTGACCCAATGGGGCCGGCATATTCTCCTTCTGTTGTATAGACAGGAATTGTTGGAGCTAAAGTAACCGCCAGTCCAGGAGTTGGAGCACTACCAAGGTCAGGAGTTTCCAATGTTTCGTTTGAAGATACCATTTGTACATTCATACCAGTGCGAACCTTTCCATCGAACATTTTTGTTTGAGCATTAATACGCGCATTAATACGGTCGTAATTGGTATATTTTAACATACCCGTATTTTTGATGTATCCCAGGTTTAAGAGTACCGATGATTTATCTGTTCCTCCTGAAATTGTTAAATCGTTATTAATTACAAAGCCGGTTTCGTAAGTTTCGTCTTGCCAGTCGGTATCACCAGCCGGTACTGTTTGATCTCCTCCTACATAAGGTTGTACGCTAACATTATTTAATACGGGATTATTAAAATCTCCGTTCCAATCGAAATTATAGATTTCACCGTAACCACTTGCCGGATCAACTCCATCATTGACCGATGCCTGCCATAAGGCTCTTCCCCTGTCAACAGAATTAACCATGTTAAAACGTTTTGGTTTTTCGGTTTGAATAGAAAAGTTTGAGTTAAACTGCACATTTACTTTTCCGTCTTGCTTTGCACCATTTTTTGTTGTAACAATTACAACTCCATTCGAGGCCCTGGCTCCATAAATAGAAGACGCCGATGCATCTTTCAGCACCTGCACCGAAACAATTGACCCGGGACTTAATGCTTGAAATACTTCTGGCCTTTTTGTTGGAACTCCATCGATAATATAAAGCGGATTATTATTACCCAAAGTATTTTCACCACGAATAAGAATACGACTGTTTGCTCCGGAAGGTGATCCTGTTTTTTCGATGTACAGACCGGGAACCCTTCCTTGTAAAGCCTGCATCGGGTTACCCGAGCTTAAACTTGCAGTTTCAATAGCTTCCATCTCAACCACTTCAATGGCACCTGTTAAATCGGCTTTACGCTGAACACCGTAACCAACGGCAACAACTTCTGCCAAGCCAATGGTTTCTTCTTCCATGTTAATATTAATAAGCGATTGTCCGGCAACAGCAATTTCCTGTGCTTTCATTCCGATAAACGAAATTTGCAGAACGGCATCACCACCAGCCACATTAATCGAATAATTACCATCAATATTGGTAATTGTTCCGTTTGTTGTACCTTTTTCAACAATAGTTACACCGGGCAATCCCTGTCCGGTTGCATCATTTACTGTTCCCGTTACGGTTACCTTTTGGGCAAATGCAATTGTTGAAAATAAACTAAGTAAGATGATAAACATCCCCTTGGTTAACTTTTTCAAATGATTTCTTTCATTCATAATTTGATTAGTTTACTGATTAATTAGAATAGTATTTATTTCTGTCATATCATATTCCGGCGTTGCACCGGCTTTTGAGGCTACAAAAGCACCAGTTGCACAGGCAAATGCCAAAGCATCTAAAGGTTCTTTTTTGTTTAGAAGAGATGCTATT
Organism: Draconibacterium sp.; assembly: GCA_050294855.1. Lineage (GTDB taxonomy): Bacteria > Bacteroidota > Bacteroidia > Bacteroidales > Prolixibacteraceae > Draconibacterium. Next base: position 25,353 of record JBNKOT010000118.1, read on the forward strand.
AATCCGGCAAGGAATGCATCTCCGGCACCAACAGTATCAACGGCATTTACTTTAAAACCGGGGTGTTCGTAGAATTCACCATTATAGTACAACAATGCTCCTTTTTCGCCTTTGGTAACGCAAAGCATTTCAATATTGTAGTGTGTTACAAACCATTCTACCAAGCTATGTTCATTAGCGATTGAAAGGTTGTGCCATTTTGCAAAAACATCCAGTTCGTCATCGTTCAATTTTACGATATCTGATTTTTCCAGCAGCTGTTCAACAACTTCCTGCGAATGGTATGGTTTGCGAAAATTTACGTCGATCAGTTTCACTCCATCGTAATCCAGCAGACTCAAAAGCGTTTTGCGGGTCAACGGGGCTCGGGATGCCAAGGAGCCATAAATAAGCAAACCTGTCTGTTTGGCTTTTTTCATCAGCGAATCGGTTAAGCGAATACTATCCCAGGCTACCAGCTCGCAAATTTCGTAGCTGGCATTGTTGTTTTTATCCAAATGAACCAGTACTTGGCTGGTGGGCAAATTATCGTCGGTTTGGATAAATGATGTAGACATTCCTGAATCTTCTAGAAAGGTTTTTAGTTCTTTTCCCGGCTCATCGTTTCCAACACTGCTGGCAATAGTCGCATCAATACCTATTGCATTCAGATGAAGTGCCACATTCATGGGTGCACCACCTGGCTTTGCCCCGGTTGGTAAACGATCCCAAAGTACTTCGCCAAAACAGAGTATTTCGTTGTTTTTAATTTGCATGTTAGTTTAGTATTATTTATTTCGTATTTTCATTTCCTGTTGAATTTCTTCCAATGATTTGCCTTTTGTTTCGGGTAGAATTTTCCAGGCAAAGAAGAAGTGCAGCACCATCATTGCCGCGAAAAAGCCAAAGGATATGCCGCCGCCAACGGTGTTGTTCAATACCGGGAATCCCCAAATAAGAGCTGCGGCAAATATCCAGTGCGTAAAACTTCCCAAGGCCTGACCTTGTGAACGAACTTTGTTAGGAAAGATTTCGGAGATGACCACCCATAAAACTGCTCCCTGCGAGAAAGCAAAAAATGCGATAAAGCCCATAAGGTAAACCATTACTCCATAGCCTCCTAAGTCGGAGTAGTTTTCGGTAAAGAATGATTTTGAAAGCATTCCCAGGAAAAGCACCATCCCAACCGAACCAATCATTAATAATGTTCGACGTCCGTATTTATCAATCAGGAAAAGGGCCACAAAAGTGAACAACAAGTTAGTTGCCCCTATTGAAATAGACTGCAGCAAAGAGGCATTGGTACCAAAACCAGCCATTTCAAAAACACGAGGAGCATAAATCATAATGGCATTGATACCTGCCAGCTGGTTAAAAGCTGCTATTGTTATTGCAATAAATATTGGAAAGCGATTTTCGTTTACAAATAATTTCCCGTGTCCCAATGCCACTTCCTGCTCTACCGATTCTTGTACAATACGTACTTCCTCTTCTGGATTTTCAGCTTTAATTCGTTGGAAAATAGCCAAAGCCTCATTGTTACGTTCTTTATTTATTAGCCAACGTGGACTTTCGGGCACCAAATTTAATAGTAAAAAGAAACTTGCAGCGGGGATGGATTCAATGCCAACCATCCAACGCCATGACGAGGTTTCGATGGCATTTGCCAGAAGATAGTTTACCGCAAAAGCGATAAAAATAGCTGTTACAACAAAAAACTGATTTAGCAATACCAGCTGTCCGCGTTTTTTTGCTGGCGAAATTTCCGCAATAAACATTGGTGTTACTACTGAAACGCAACCTAAAAGCACACCGGTAATAAAACGGAATATCAAAAGCATTTCCCAGTTAATGGCAAAAGCACTTCCAAGGGCTGAAAGGGCAAAAAGCCCGGAAAGAACAATTAATGATTTTTTGCGGCCGTATTTTTCGGCTGGTTTACCAATTATAATGGTACCAATTATAGTGCCGATAATTGCTATTGAAACAGTAAAACCAAGCCAAAAGCTATTTAAATTATATAGATTTTCTAATTGTGCGGTGGTTCCCGACATCATGGCGATATCGTAACCAAAAAGAAATCCGCCAAGCGCGATAATTATTGCAACTGTAAAAACATTTTGCTGTTTCATTTAAATTCAGAATTACTGGTTTAAAACTCTGAATCAAAGGTAGAACTATACCATTTTTCGGCGATGTAGATATGTTACAAAAAGTTAAATGCATGTTACCTTATCGTGCTAAAAATCAATACAATTGAAACTATGTTACACACTTGTTACTCATGTTACATTGGGCGTAATCATTTTTGACGCGTATTAAGTTTTATCAACTTCTGGCTTTCATTACTTATTCGAAATTTAGTACTTTCACTTCAGCATTCTAATTAAAAATGACTTTTATGCAACAAAAACTAACAACCATATTTTTAGTTGTTCTGTTGTTCGTTTCTCCAGATCTTTACGCAAAAGAGAAATATAAAATTGGCTTTTCGCAGTGCACCAGTTCCGATATGTGGAGAATAACTATGCACCGTGAAATGACAATTGAGCTTGCTTTTTATCCTGAGATGGAATTGTTTATAAAAGATGCTAACGATAACAATGAGCAGCAAATAAAAGACATTAAACAATTTTTAGAAGAAGGTATTGATTTGCTGATTGTTTCTCCCAACGAATCGGAACCGATAACTCCAATTGTTGAGCGGGTTTTTAATTCAGGAATTCCTGTTATTGTTATCGACCGCAGAATTTCGACGGAAGCCTACACTGCTTTTATTGGCTCCGATAACTTTTTAATCGGAAAAGAAGCAGGAAAATATGCGGTTAAATTATTAGCCGGTAAGGGAAAAATATTTGAAATTGGAGGGCTGGAAGGCTCGTCTCCTGCTATTAATCGGCATAATGGTTTTATGGAAATCATCTCGGAGTATCCCGATATTGAAATCGTTGCATCAGCATCGGGAAAATGGAATTATAGCGATGCGAGAGTTGTAATGAAGGAATTCCTAAATCAGCAAATTCCTTTCGATTTAGTATTTGGTCACAACGACGTAACGGCAAAAGCAGCTTATGAAGTTGCAACAGAAAACGAAATTAAAAATCTGTTCTTTTTAGGAATAGATGGGTTGTATGGCCAAGAAGGTGGAATTCAATATGTAATTGATGGAAAGTTGGATGGAACTTTCCTTTATCAAACAGGAGGTGAGGAGGCTATTCAGCTGGCACATAAAATTCTTAATAAACTCCCTTATAAAAAAGAAAATATTTTGGAAACCGTTGCAATAGATAAAAACAATGCCAAAGTATTGCAACTACAGGCTCGGGAGGTTTTAAACTTTCAGAATAAAATTGAATTACAAAAAGAAGTACTGGACCAGCAGGTTGCAAAGTTTAATAGTCAACGTAATATGTTAATCACTGTTCTTATTTCGTTAGGAGCAATTTTTATTTTGGTGATATTGGTTTTTAGGGCATTCAGGAATAAACAATTTGCTAATCGGAAACTGGAATTACAAAAGCAAGAAATTGAAAAACGAAACAAAGAGATAATTAAACAGCGCGACCAAATTATTAAAGTGTCGAAGAAACTTGAAGAAGCCACCAAAACCAAGCTGCGCTTTTTTACCAACATTTCGCATGAGTTTCGGACACCTCTCACATTGATAGTTGGTCCATTGGAAGATATGATTCATTCAGGTAACATTCCAGCTTACATGCAAAACCAGGTGAATATGATACACCGAAACTCGTTGAGGATGTTACGAATGATTAACCAGTTGATGGATTTCAGAAAAATTGAAAATGCCAAAATGAAATTACACGCCGGAAAATATGATATAGTAGCATTTACCCGTGAAATACAACAATCGTTTGAAAATCTGGCTTCACAAAAACAAATCCAACTGAATTTTCGAACATCTCAACCATCTATTCTACTGTGGTACGATTGGGACAAACTGGATAAAGTAATTTTCAACTTGCTTTCGAATGCCTTAAAATTTACTCGTGAAAAAGGAACTATCGGTATTCACATTAAAACAAATGAACTACATGTAAAAACCTTATGGGAAAAGGAAGTTGTTATTGAGGTTTACGATAATGGAAAAGGAATTTCAGAAACGCATCTTGTCCATATTTTCGACCGTTTTTACCAGGTAGAACAATCGCAGGATTTTAAGGGGACAGGACTTGGACTCTCGCTATCGAAAGAATTTGTAGAATTGCATCATGGAAAAATTGATGTTAAAAGTGTTGAAGGTGAAGGTACTACTTTTACGATTCATTTACCGTTGGGCGAAGCACATTTAAGTGATGAGGAAAAGATTGAAACTCCCATGAATCAACACCGAAAGCATGAAAAACCGGTAAGTGACGAGATACACTATAATCCGATATTAACAGAAGATGGAGGTAAGATTAAATTTGATAATCAAGAAAAACAAACGGTATTATTGGTTGAAGATGAAATTGATGTGCGTACGTATATAAAAGAAAGTTTGCATGATTACTATCAAATACTGGAAGCAGAAAACGGAGAACAAGCTCTAAAAGTTATTCAAGAAGATGAACCTGATTTAATTGTTAGCGATATTATGATGCCGGTAATGGATGGATTGGAATTAACCCGAATTATAAAGTCAGATTTAAAAACCTGCCATATTCCAGTTGTATTACTTACTGCTAAAGCTTCGCAAGAACAGAAATTTGAAGGGCTAGAAGAAGGTGCAGACTCGTATATTCCAAAGCCATTTAACCGCAAGCACCTGCAAATAAGAATAAAAAAATTGCTTCAACTTCGTGAAAAAATGCACGAACGTTACAAAGGTCAATTATTAATTGAAGAAGAAGATCTGGAACTATCGCACCTCGATAAAAAATTTCTAAATAAAATCTCAAAGATTGTGGAAGACCGCCTTGATAAAGAAGAGCTTTCGGTAGAAGAATTGAGTCAATTGGTTGGTTTATCTCGCGTTCATGTGTATCGAAAAATAAAAAAACTCACAGGAATGTCGGTCAGCGAATTTGTACGTTCAGTAAAACTAAAACTTTCGCTAAGCCTTATAAAGTCCAGTGGTAGAAGTATTTCTGAAATTGCCTACGAGGTTGGCTTTTCTTCTCCATCCTATTTCGCTCAAAGTTTTAAAAAACAGTTTGGCATTTCGCCTAGTGAGTTTGGAAGAAAATAGGAAAACTTACAAAATCGGACTATTGTAAAATGTCCCCTTATACTTCCTTTTATATAACTACATCTTTTCAAACCGCTTCCTGGCTAACAATTTATTTTCTTTAGTTGACTGATTTTCTTGTCTTTTACTTCTGCTGAAACTCAGCTAGTGTATGGGAATTAAATGCCTCTTTATTTGAACGGAAAATATCAGAACTATGTAGAAAAATGGCTAAAATTCATTACAGAAGTATACCAACCAGAATAAAGAGAAAAATTGATGAACTCTCTCAAAAAATGGACTTTGCACTGTTAGACTATGATCGATTTGAAAGGATACTTTGTGGAATTGAATAGATAGAATCTAACGACGAAATACAATCAATTAATACAACTATTTAGTATTTTTAGTAAAAACCAATTTGTCCGTAATCTTTACATCCAAACGTAATGAAAAAGTTTCTACTTATTTTATTCTTATGTTGTTTTAATGTAGTATCTGCTCAAGATTAGGCTGATAAGGTTGCACAACAACTTAAGAAATTTAAAACAACTATAGATTCAAAAGTATTAGTTGGGATGTTGCCAAGTGAAGTAAAAGCAAAAATTGGAAATCCTAAAGCAGTAGAAGGGGGTTTTCCAAATTCAAGAAATCTTATTATTCTTGATCTTCCTCAAATGGCTGGGCAAATGATAAATTCAACTTGGTTTTATGCTTCTGATCCAGTGTCGGTTGCCATGCCTAACTATAGTTATTTTGTAAATGGCCAAATGGTTGATGAACAAATTTTTTTAAATTATCGAGGAGCAACAGAAGTATATTTTTATGAGGATAAATTAATTAGTCAAGGCATGGGGGACAGTTATAAAAGAACGAGAAGCCAAAAACTTAAAATTGTTCCACTTGATAGAAAACAACTTATTCAGAAAACACTGGAGCAAATGCAGTAAAAATGATCCCATTTATTGTGTAATATTTGACAAAGGAACACAAGTAGTTGCTGCAACCAAAGCATACTATATGAAATAATTATTCTCTTGTGTGTATTTTTATGTGTTAAATAAAAAAGAGTCACGAGAAATAAATCCTGTAACTCTTTGAAAATCAGGTGGAGAATAGCGGAATCGAACCGCTGACCTTTTGACTGCCAGTCAATGTCCTAAGTCTTTCAATGTATTCTTGTCATTTCAGTTACTGTCCTAAATATGCTGATTAACAGGTGTAAATGTAAAAATAATTTCTTATAGTAGTATTATCATTTCCTCAATTGTTTGTACTTTTGTTTGTACCTATTTCAAAAAAGGACAAACAATCAAAACAGATGGATAGAAAAAAACCTGAGGTTACGACAACCATACTTTTAGAAACAAGGAAAATTGTTGCCAAGAAAAAGCATCCTGTCAAATTAAGAATTATTCATCAAAGAAAAAGCAAATACTATACCATAAAAGGGGAACACTATACACCCGAAGAATACGGTAAAATAGTTAGTTCAAACAATAGAGGAAAAAATAAAGAGAAAAGGAAGAAATTTGAAATGGTTGAAAATAGAGCTATTGATATTATCGATAATGTTCTGAATGAATTTTCTTTTGAAGCTTTTGAAAGAGAATATTTGAACCATAAGAAACAAGACACTACTATAAAATCATATTTTGAGACCAAAGCTGCTGAACTGGATGAAAACAATAAAATTCAAACTGCCACACTTTACAGATCCACTTTTAAATCATTAATAGAGTTTGATAGTAAAATCAATTTTCAGAAAATTACTCCTAACTATCTGAAGAAATATGAAAAATGGATGCTAAAACAGGAAAACTCATAT
>JBNKOT010000119.1:0-6146 GCA_050294855.1 Draconibacterium sp.
CATGAAACACCGGAATTCAGATTTCCCGATTTATTTCGGAGAACCTATTCCATATTCTACTTTCAACAAATCTAAAACAAATAAAGAATGGGCCGATTGGGTAAAAGAAAAAGTGTACAATTTACCAATTGAAAGTTAGAAGCTAAATAAATCATCAAATTACAACAAACCTTAAATGGATTTTTATAATTTTGTATTCAATTGTTCAAAAAAAAGAATCGTAAATGAAAGAAATAATTGCTCCTCTACCAAGAGAGGAAATTTACGCAGAACTAACTCCAGACAAACTACTCCGGAAAACCAATAAAGGTGGTAACGAAATATATATATGCACTCATCACGACTCTCCGGCATTGATGCATGAAATTGGTCGTTTGCGCGAAATTACGTTTCGCGATGCAGGCGGAGGTACAGGAAAAGAAACAGATATTGATTATTACGACACCGCCGAAGTTCCGTACAAACAATTAATTGTTTGGGATCCGGATGCAAAAGAAGTGCTTGGCGGATACCGTTATATTCATTGTGGCGAAGCACCTAAAGATAAAAACGGGAATGTGGTTTTGGCCACTTCGCGCCTCTTCCACTTTTCGAAAGAATTTGTCGACAATTATTTGCCTTACACACTGGAGCTGGGTCGTTCTTTTGTTCAGCCAGCATATCAATCGAGTAAAGCCGGAGCAAAAGCACTTTTTGCCCTCGATAATTTATGGGACGGACTTGGCGCTTTAACGGTTGATCATCCGGAAATAAAATATTTCTTTGGAAAAATTACAATGTACATGCATTTCCACCAGGAAGCACGGAATTTAATTCAGTATTTCTTTAAAATGTATTTTAGAGATAAAAGTAACCTTGCCTATCCGAAAGAGCCTGTTGAATTTGATTTTGATGTGGCATCGATGGAAAAACTTTTTGTAGGTAAAAATTACAGTGAAAATTATAAAATCCTGATTCAAAGTGTTCGTGAATTTGGAGAAAATGTTCCGCCGCTGATTAATGCTTATATGAATTTATCGCCTTCGATGAAAACATTTGGAACCATTAATAACGAGAAATTTGGTAATGTACTTGAGACCGGAATAATTCTTACTATCAGCGACATTTACAATGCCAAAGTCGACCGCCACATTGAAACCTATATAAAAGGCAAAGAAAACGATGAGTTCCCGGAAGTGGAATAAAATCTGCTTTTTATAAATAAAAGATGCCATCTGTACGAATATTTTCAAAAACAGATGGCATCTTTGTTATTTTAAAATGAAGGCGAATAGGAATTCGCCTCACCCGATTAATAGGCGCGTTCGTCTTTCCCTTCAACAAAGTTGATAAACGAACCATTTACAACCTTGTTTCCACCAGGCGTTGGATAGTTACCGGTAAAATACCAGTCGCCTAAATCGTTCGGACAAGCGATGTGCAAATCTTCAACCGATTGATAAATTATTTCAACTTCGGCCTGGCAATCATCGGGTTTTAATAAATCCGCAATTTTTGCCGAAACTTCCTCGGGTGTAAAAGCCTTGTAAATTTCTTTCACATAATTTACCATCTCTTCTTTTGGCAAATTTTGCTGGTCTTTACATTTTTTATAAACTTTTTGTATTACTTCTTCTTTTCCCTGATCTTTTAACAATTCGATTGCCGCGTTAAAAGCAATAAATTTATCGAGTCGCGCCATGTCGATTCCGTAACAATCGGGGTATCGAATTTGCGGTGCCGACGAAACCACAATAATTTTTTTAGGTTTTAAGCGGTCTAATATTTTCAGGATACTTTTTTTCAGTGTTGTTCCACGCACAATCGAGTCGTCGATAATCACCAAGGTATCCTCGTAATTTTTTATAATCCCGTATGTAACATCGTAAACGTGCGCTACCAGATCGTCGCGACTTGCATCGTCGGCAATAAAAGTGCGGAGTTTTACATCTTTAATCGCAATTTTCTCGACACGTGGTTCAAAAGAAATAATTCGTTTGATGTCGTCGTCGGTTAACGATCCGTTTTTCGATTTTATCTGCTCTATTTTCCAATCGACCAGATAATTTTTTACGCCTTCAATCATTCCATAAAAGGCCGTTTCTGCGGTATTTGGAATAAAAGAAAAAACAGTTTTTTCAAAATCGTAATTAACGGCTTTTAAAATTGCCGGACAAATCCGTCGCCCCAATTCTTTGCGCTCCGCATAAATTGCCTTGTCGCTGCCACGCGAAAAATAGATCCGTTCGAACGAGCACGATTTACGTTTGTGCGGAACACGAATCATTTCGTTCGAAATCCAACCGTCCTTTTTAATAATCAAGGCTTCTCCCGGCTTAATTTCTTTTACTTCTTCAACCCCAACATCCATTACGGTTTGAATAACGGCACGCTCCGATGCCACCACAACAATTTCGTCGTCGAAATAATAATGTGCCGGGCGAATTCCCCACGGATCGCGTACCACAAAAGCATCGCCATGTCCTATTAATCCGGCAATGGCATAACCACCATCAAAGTCTTTTGTCGAACGTTCAAGAATATTCTGAATATCCAGATTTTTTTCGATCTGGTCCGAAATTTCATTATTGGGATAACCTTCGTTTTTATATCTTCTGAACAACAACTGGTTTTCTTCGTCGAGAAAATGCCCAACTTTTTCGAGTGCAGTAACTGTATCGGTGTAAGCTTTCGGGTGTTGTCCCAAATCAACAAGAACGTCAAAAAGTTCTTCGGTATTAGTAAGGTTAAAATTACCGGCTAACACCAGGTTTCTCGACTTCCAGTTATTTTCGCGCATGACCGGATGCACCAGATCAACGCTGTTTTTCCCAAAAGTTCCGTAACGTAAATGCCCCAAATACAATTCGCCTGCAAAAGGAAAATTTTTATACGCCCAGTCGGTGTCGTTGATATCAATCTGATCCCAGCGGGCTTGTTGTAAGGGTTCGTTTATTTTATTAAAAATTTTTAGAATCGGGTTTGATTTTGCCGAGCGAAACCGGCTAATGTAAGAGTTTCCTGGCTCCCGGTCTGTTTTCACACAAACGGCTCCTGCACCGTCTTGTCCACGATTGTGTTGTTTTTCCATCAACAGGTACAGTTTGTTCAAACCATATTGCCAGGTTCCATATTTTTCCTGATAATAGGATAGTGGTTTTAACAAACGAATTAATGCAATACCACATTCGTGTTTTATAGCTTCACTCATAATATTCTTGTTTCAGCAAAGGAAATTTAATTTTATCGGGCACTATAAATGCCATTGGATAACTTCGTTCAATTTCTTTATGCAGTTTTAGGGCTTCGTTTTTTGTTCTGAAATCGCCAATACGAACTCTAAAATTTGGAGCATCGTATTTAATATGAACTTCGTATTCGGGGTACCTCGATAAAAATTCTACTTTTTTACTTTTTGCCTGAGCCAAAGCATTTTGCTCCGAGCTAAAAAATATCTCGACACGATAACCATCGATACCATCTTTTTTAATGTTTTCTTCGATGTGCCAGTTGAGCATTTTATCGAGCCTCGGATCTTGATTTACATGAAGTTTTTGCAGAATTGCAGGCCGTGTGGAATCTTGCTGAATTTCTTCAGGAAATGTTGCCTGTGCCATTAATTGCACGCTGGCAAAAAGGCTTATAATAAAAAGAAAAATAATCCTCATTTTTTCTTGTAAATTGAGTTTGCAAATATAATTCAAAAACTAATAAATCAAGAACGGATTTTTTCACATCGAATTGCGAAGTGGCGAAACTCACCTCATAAAAAGCATTTACGAAACTTTAGCTTGTTGATAACTAATTACTATTCTTCTTCGTCGTCCTGCCCGGGTTGAATCTCCAGGTTATAATATACATTTTGTACATCGTCGTCATCCTCAAGCTTTTCGACCAAACGCATTACTTTCCGTGCTTCTAAAGTGCTTAGTTCTTTTGTATCATTTGGAATTCGCTGCAGATCCTGACTTTCAGTTTCAATTCCAAGTTCATCGAGCTTTTTAGAGACCTTGCCAAAATCTTCCAATGCAGTGGTAATCATGATCAGGTTTTCGTCTTCTTCGAAATCTTCTGCTCCGGCATCAATCATCTCTAGTTCAAAATCCTCAAGATCAAAATTGTTCTCATTCCGAACCACAAAAATCCCTTTTCGATCGAACAAAAAACTTAGCGAACCGTTTATTCCCAAATGCCCGCCATACTTTGTAAATGCCGACCGAACACTGCTGACTGTACGGTTATTATTGTCGGTTAAACATTCAACATAAATAGCAATTCCGCCGGGTCCGTAACCTTCAAAAGTATGTTCTTCGAAATTCGACTCATCCTTTTCTGCTTTATTAATTGCCCTTTCAATTACGTCTTTCGACATGTTTTGCCCTTTTGCATTTTGCACTGCCTGGCGTAACCTTGAGTTCGCCTCCAAATCTGTCCCACCTAATTTTGCAGCCACCGTTATCTCTTTCGAAATCTTCGAAAACAACTTGGAACGTTTGGCATCGGCAGCCCCTTTTTTGTGTTTTATCGTCGACCATTTATTGTGTCCTGACATACCGTTTCAATTAAAGGTTAATTTTTTACTAAGTTTTGAAGAACCTGAAAACCGGATTCAACCACCTCGCTTTTAAATATACAAAAATGTTGTCTTAAAATGATTCTGAATAACCGCTGATTTACTAAATTCGAAACCGAATAAAAGCAGGAATTTTCAGGAATAAATATTATTTCTACTTTCGGTCTTGTAATTCTTTTTTCGAGATAAAAATAGATTGATTACTATAAAACGAATAGAAATGGGAAAACTGGCAGAAGAATTTGATGCGTATCGCGAGAAAATGAATGAAAAGATTTTAGCATCGAACAACAAAGTTATGAAACGAATTTACAGTTTAGATACCATAACTTACCAGGATGGAGCATTAAGTTCAAAAACAAAAGAGATGCTCGGGTTGGCAACATCGATGGTACTTCGCTGCGACGATTGTATAAAATATCACCTCGGAAAATGTTACGAGTTGGGTGTTACCACCGACGAAGTATTCGAGATTTTTGGTGTGGCAAATCTGGTTGGCGGGACCATTGTAATTCCGCACACCAGACGTGCCGTAGAGTTTTGGGAAGAACTAAATAATTAAGTAAATTAAAACTTTTTACTACTTAATTGTTACATTTAAAACTTAATTAGGAAAAATGGGAAAAATATTTGCAATATCATCAATCGGTAAAACCGATAAATCGCTGCTTGATTTACGTTTTGGGAAATGCGAACATGTTGTTCTTTTTGATGCAGAAAAGGATGAGTTTTCGATTTTCGAAAATCCATTCAAGGAAGAAGGCGACAGTGGGATTAAGTTGGTCGATCATTTAAAAAAGGAAGGAGTAACCTCGATTATTACCGGAGAAGTTGGGCCAAAGGTGAGTGCAATGCTCGAAAAAGAAAAAATGCAATTGGTTTTATTGCACGAAGAAAAAATAAAAATCGATGAGATTTTAAATCGTCTAAGAGCACAATAAACTACTCCCCGTTTTTTCTCAAAAAGGATTCAAAAAAAATAAATTTTGTTGGCAGTAACAACATTTATTTTGTAAGACTTCAATTTCTATTTAATGATGAAAGTACGCAAAGCAACACACACCGACCTCGACTCGATTGTTGATTTTCAACTAAAAATGGCCCACGAAACAGAAGGTATTGATTTGGATAAACCAACTGTTACAAAAGGAGTGTCGGCCGTTTTAACCGACAGTTCGAAGGGGCAATATTATGTTGCAGAAATCGATGGAAATGTGGTAAGCTCGTTATTAACAACTTTTGAATGGAGCGATTGGAGAAATGGAACAATTTTGTGGATACAGTCGGTTTATGTCAGACCCGAATCGCGACGAAAAGGAGTTTACAAAAATATGTACGCGCACATTAAAAACCTGGTTTTAAACGACGAAAATCTAAATGGCATCAGACTCTATGCCGACAAATCGAACAAGCCGGCGCAAACCACTTACAAAAAGCTGGGAATGAGTCCGGATCATTACGTTACTTTTGAATGGTTAAAATAAAATTCTCGACAGAATCCGAACTTTTTTCAAAAAATTAACTTATTATTTTTATCTGTTAATTCAACTTTTTAGCTTTTATTGTGAGCGAATTTCTCTACAAATTAATCGAC
>JBNKOT010000120.1:0-2483 GCA_050294855.1 Draconibacterium sp.
TTATCCTTATATAACCATCCGAATACTGTACGACACCATTCAGGAAAGAATTGCACGTTTCGAGGAATCGATGCGATTTGCAGAATTTCTGAAAGCTCATCTAGGTATGGAACACAAAGCCGGCGTTGCACCCGGACAAACTTTTGTATTGGTTTATCAGCAAGCACACGAATTAAAAGACCTCTTAAAATTGGGTAAAAATCTGGGTGAAGTAATACGAAATAACACAATCAATTTGGCTCGCGAACATAGGATCTCACACAAATTTGAGCTTCCCGATACGCCTGCTCCCGAACAGTTGCTCGAAGTTTTATCTGCAATGGACGATACGGTTGTGGCAGATTTTACTGTTCCGTTTGTTTGTTGCGACGATTGTAGCAATCTTCCTCATACACCACAAACACTCGATCCGCTTGCCACACCAATTTGTGGGGTTGTTCAGTTTATTGCGCAGGATGGCAAAGAAAAAGATGCACTTCCGTGGGATTACAAACCGTTAACAATACGAATCCTGAATGATCTTTACGATCCGGCGATTTACAAAGTACGCTTGGCTGAAGATCCTCATTTTGGAACTTCAACTTTTAACGAAGGAAATTATGATCCCGATCCAACTAAAAATGCTCAGATTTTACAGTACGTTGTTGATGAACAGGCGATCGCCAATGAAATGAAAAAAAATGATGAATTCTTTATTATCGACGAGTTTAAATATGAGATTCTGGATCGTTCAAAAAACAATGAAATAGTAGGCAGCGATCGTATCAGTATTTTTATTCCGGTTGCCCGTGCTGCTGAAGCACAGACGGGGGATGTATCGGGTTCGATTAGTGTGGTCGACGACAACGGAGGTACTCAGGCTTTGCCCGGTGTAAACGTTATTTTAAAAGGAACAGATAAAGGTGCCGCTTCTGATATAAATGGTTTATACCGGATAAATAATATTCCGGTAGGTTCTCAAACGTTGAGTGCTGCTGTGGTTGGTTTTGTTTCCGCTGAAAAACAAATAAATGTTGTTTCCGGCGAAAATACACTCGATTTCGTTTTACAACCAGCCTATAACTTCGGAATCCATTACGACAGGATGTATCGGGCTATGGACATTGTCGAAGATTCGAGCGATGCGGATAATGTTAAAAAGTACTACGATACACGAATGTCGGACTACCAAAAGGCTGCTGACGTTTTAGAAAAAGAAGAAAACAGCAATGAAGTAACGCCAATATCCAAAGCAAAAGCATCTATTCTTTTGTATTCGAGCGACGAAGATATTAGTGTTGTGAAGTTGAACAACGATTACAACAAACGCCGCAACGAACTCATAGAAGCCTGGGATAAAGCGTCGGGCAGAGAAGCCGATTTGTATAAAAAAGCATTGGAAAGTCTGACTGGCGCATATATCGACCGACTTGCTTTTGCACAACCTGAAAAGCTTTCGGGAACTACAAAAGAAACGTTGAAAGAAACGGCCGATATATTTAATGCCCGAAAAGAGCTGGGAATGAAGAAAACCATAAGTACCTGGAGTAACAATGCAAAAGGTTTTGTAACAGAAGATTACCGCGAGAATATAGCAAAAGAATTAAAACTTAAATAATCATCGAAAAACAGCAAATACATATTATTCATAAGCAACAAATCGACTTGCATTTCAGGGATAAGGATTTGGTACAACCGCTTCAGGACAGGATTTCAGACTTCAATAAAAATGAACTCATTCCTGCGCTAAACGAAGTGTGCGATCAATTGCTCGATTCAAATCAACGATTAAGAATCGATCGTTTGGAGATTGATTTAGGCACACTATCGATGGACAAATTGGAAGCCGAATTTAAGGATGCAATGGTGAGTCAGTTTAAAAACAAACTGCATGAAATGGTCATAAAGAATCCTACATTGCTCGAGCCCATTCAAAAAATCCAAGTACCGGATTCTGCTGAAACCGCCAATTCGGAAAATATCGATCCAAACAAAATCGATCTTTTTCTTTATTTTCTTGAAAATGGCACGTTGCCCTGGTGGTTTTCCAAAAGTGAATTTAAAATTAAACAGCTCATCGATTCATTGCTTTTGAATTCTCCCAAATTGATGCGGAAGAAATTGCTCCCGCTTTTAGCTTCGAAAAATATTCGTTTGCGTTTGGCATACCATTTCAGCGATAAACAATTTATTCGTTTGGTCGATCCTGAAAATAGGCTGGAAATCGATCTTTTGTGGAGTAAAGTGCTGGTTCAGTTTCAGAAAAATTATTTTAACTCTCGAGTTTTAAGCCAAGTAAAATTGATTGTTTTTGAAAAGGTATTAGCTGAAGTAAAGTTTTTGGAAAGTATTCCACTACAAAAACATCAAATAAAAAAGGCTTTTCTTGAAGCTATAATTACGCTTCGTCCAGAAACTTCGGATGAAATAATAAGTTATAAAAAACAAAAAATAAGGGCGGTTGATTCAAATGCATTTCTTTTAAAATTAGTTGAAGATTTTAG
>JBNKOT010000121.1:0-3142 GCA_050294855.1 Draconibacterium sp.
CCTTCAAATTTAAATATTTTCGACTTGATCTGCTAAATAACAAAAGCCTGTTGAAAATGGAACTCAAAATGTGAGTTCGTTATTATTCGGCAAAACTTTGTAATTTTAAATGAAGAACAGAACCAATAAATAGGGTTTCCATTCTAAAACAAAAATTCAATAATCTGACATCAATCCTTACCATGAAAAAAATCTGTATTCTTTTAACACTCTCCATTTTTTCGTTGTTATCTTTTCAGATCAAAGCGCAAGACCCCGACCAACAAATATCTGGAAACTGGGTTGGAGAAATTCAACTTCCCACAACGAATCTGGAAATAATTTTCAAAGTTTCGGAAGATGAAACCGGAAAATTATCGGCCACTTTTGATGTGCCCCTCCAAGGTGCAAAAGACCTTGCCGTGAGCGAAACAAAAGTAAACGGCGACAGTTTGTTTTTGAACATCAAAATGATCAATGGATCTTACAAAGGAAAGTTAGCAAGCGAAAATAAAGTAGTAGGAACCTGGAAACAAAATGGTGCTGAATTTCAATTAACATTGGAAAAAACCGAAAAAGTAAAAGAACTCAAACGACCGCAAACGCCCAAAGAACCTTTCCCTTATTTATCCGAAGAAGTTGAATATTTAAATAAAAAATCCGGGTTCAAAATTGCCGGAACATTAACCTTACCAAAAGATGCACAAAATGTTCCCGGAGTAATTCTTATTTCCGGATCGGGCGCGCAAGACCGCGACGAAACGATATTCGGACACAAAATGTTTTTTGTACTTGCTGATTACCTCACCAAAAGCGGAATCGCTGTTTTGCGTGTCGACGATCGTGGAGTTGGCAGATCGGGAGGAAATATTCAGGATGCTACAAGCGAAGATTTTGCCGGCGATGTTCTTGCCGGTGTTGATTTTTTAAAAGCAAAAACTGGTATTAATCCTGCTAAAATTGGATTGATTGGGCACAGCGAAGGTGGTTTAATTGCTCCAATGGTTGCGGCAAAAACAAATGAAATTGCATTTATTATTTTGATGGCCGGTCCCGGAATAAATGGAGAACAAATTTTATACGAACAGAACGATCTTTCGTTAAAAGCGGCCGGAATGCCCGAAAGCACAATAGATCAAAACAGAAAATTACAAGAAGCACTTTTTAATATTCTCAAAACTGAAACCGATCCGGTAAAAGCATTGGATCGTCTTCAACGTACTTTCTCGGGTGGAATGTATCCCATGCTTGATGACTCTAAAAAGGAACAAATCGATACACAAGTTGCTGGTATTAATAATGCCTGGTTCCGGTTTTTTCTTACTTACGATCCGCAACCAACGCTTCAAAAAGTTAAATGCCCGGTTTTGGCACTTAACGGATCAAAGGATGTTCAGGTTCCTGCAACTTCAAATTTAGCTGCCATTAAAAAGGCTCTAAAAGAAGGTGGAAACAACGAAATAAAAACAATTGAATTGGAGAACCTGAATCATCTTTTTCAAAATTGCGAAACCGGAGCAATTTCGGAATATGCTCAGATTGAAGAAACCATCGAACCAAAAGTTTTGGGAATTATGAAAAATTGGATTTTGGAAGTTGTGAAATAAATCCGACTTTTAACAGATGTCAGTTAAAAAACGCATTCTCAATATCCTTTTCTGGTCGGTTGTTTCGGCCGCATTTATTGGTCCTGGAACAATTACCACAGCGGCAAAATCGGGCGCTGTATTCGGAACAGATTTACTTTGGGCTTTGCTTTTCTCCACTTTTGCCTGTTTACTTTTACAGGAAGCTGCCGCGCGACTCACCATCGTTTCGGGCAAAAATCTGGGGCAGGCAATTGTGTCTCAGTTTGAAAAAAGCAAATCGAAACTCGGCGTTTTAGTTTTGGTTTTGGGTGCGATTGTGTTAGGTGCTGCGGCCTACGAAATGGGAAATCTATTGGGTGCAGTTGCCGGATTTCAATTGATTTTTAATTTTCCTCCCTACATTTTAGTACTACTAATAGGTGCCGCCGCAGCCATCCTCTTAAACATTCCTTCGTTAAAAATCATTTCAACAATTATGGGAATGGTGGTGGTGTTAATGGGCATTGGTTTTTTAGTGACTGCCGTTTTGGTTCAACCTTCGTTTTCGGATATTTTGAAAAACGCGATTATTCCCAAAATACCCGATTCGCCACAAGCCGGTATTTTAGTTTTGGGCCTTATTGGCACCACCATCGTTCCCTACAATTTATTTTTGGGTTCGGGCATTTCGAACAAAAACCAATCGGTACCGGAAATGCGATTTGGATTGGTGATTGCTATTGTTTTGGGCGGAATTTTTTCGATGGCGGTTTTAATAGTGGGAACTTCGGTTTTAAACGAATTTTCGTTTCAGGAATTGTCGATTGCCTTGCAACAAAAAATAGGAATATCGGGAAAATACTTATTGGGATTTGGATTGTTTGCCGCCGGATTTACTTCTTCTGTTACTGCTCCGCTTGCCGCTGCAATCACTTTAAAAAGTTTATTTGGAAATAAAAACCCTGAAAAGTGGAAGCCAAATACAATCAACTTCAAATTAGGATGGATGGTTGTTTTAGTTTTTGGAATTGCATTCTCGCTTGGAAACGTTAAACCGATTCCGGCCATTATTCTGGCACAGGCATTAAATGGATTTTTGCTTCCTTTTGTGAGCATTTTTCTTTTTATCGTAATCAACAACAAGGAGATTACAAAAAATCAAACCAATAAATTATCGCTCAATATTTTATTGATTTTTGTAATTTTTATCACGCTACTTTTGGGATTAAACAATGCAATAAAAGCATTTATTACCACTTTTTTTCCTGAGAAATCCGATATAAATTTTCTTTTTATTATTGCGCTATTTTCGCTGATTGTATCCATTTTTGTATGGATAAGAGCCAGGCCAAAACAAAGAAATTTTTAAGATGAACAGCAACAATTATTTTCAGCTTTTTGTGGATACCGGCGGAACTTTTACCGACTGTATAGGAATCGATAAAACCGGAAAGCAATTTCGCCAAAAAGTGCTAAGTAGTAGTAACTTACGCGGCACTATTCAAAAGGTTATTTCAGCTTCAACATTCGAAGTTTCGGATTCGTGGAATTTAAGTCGCGACATATTTAGAGGCTATTCATTTCGTTTGCTGAAT
>JBNKOT010000122.1:0-9805 GCA_050294855.1 Draconibacterium sp.
TTTATTATGGAAGTTGCATGGCAAGCTCACTTTGTAACAAATATGTTTATTCGTCCAACTGCTGAAGAATTAGAAGCATATGGTGAGCCTGATTTCGTTGTAATGAACGGATCTAAAAATTCAAACAAAAAATACAAAGAACACGGATTGAACTCTGAAGTTTATACTGTGTTTAACATGACTGAAAAAATGCAAGTTATCGGTGGAAGCTGGTATGGCGGTGAAATGAAAAAAGGTATGTTCGCGATGATGAACTACTACCTTCCATTACGCGGCATGGCTTCAATGCACTGTTCAGCTAACGTTGGTAAAGAAGGTGATGTAGCTATTTTCTTCGGTCTTTCAGGTACTGGTAAAACAACGCTTTCTACTGACTCTAGCCGCCAGTTAATTGGTGATGACGAGCACGGTTGGGACGACGACGGTGTATTTAATTTCGAAGGTGGTTGTTATGCAAAAACCATTAAACTCGACAAAGAAGCAGAACCCGAAATTTATGGTGCAATCAAACGTAATGCTTTATTGGAAAATGTGACTGTTGATGCCAACGGAAAAATCGATTTCAACGATGGCTCAGTAACTGCAAATACACGTGTTTCGTATCCAATTTATCACATCGAAAACATCGTTAAACCTGTTTCGAAAGCAGGTCATGCAAACAAAGTTATTTTCTTAACCGCCGATGCTTTTGGTGTTTTGCCACCGGTTGCAAAATTAACTCCGGAACAAACTCAATATCATTTCCTCTCGGGATTTACCGCAAAATTGGCTGGAACTGAGCGTGGAATTACAACTCCGCAACCAACTTTTTCGGCTTGTTTTGGTGCAGCTTTTCTTTCGCTTCACCCAACTAAATATGGACAAGAATTAGTTAAGAAAATGGAAGCAAACGGAGCCGAAGCTTATTTGGTAAATACCGGATGGAATGGAACCGGAAAACGAATTTCGATTCAGGACACACGTGGTATTATTACTGCTATTTTAGATGGTTCTATCGAAAAATCTCCAACCAAAATTCTTCCGGTTTTCAATCTTGAGATTCCGACTGAATTAACAGGTGTTGATACCAATATTTTAGATCCGCGCGACACGTATTCTAAAGTTACCGATTGGGACGAAAAAGCTGCTGATTTGGCTGGCCGATTCATCAGAAACTTTGAAAAATATACCGACAACGAAGAAGGAAAAGCTTTGGTTGCTGCTGGTCCACAACTCGTCTAATAACGACAAACTCAAATATTTTGAAAACCTCGTCTATGGACGGGGTTTTTTTAGGTCAAAATTTCGGAAAGCGCCGATTCGATTGTAGGATATTTAAAAACAAATTCGGCTTTTTGCAAAGCAACTGGTGTTGCAAATGGAATTTCTAAAAGTAAAACGGCTGTTTCACCTAAGAGGATATTAAACACAAAAGAAGGAATTTTAAAAAAAGCCGGACGTTTAATTGTTTGAGCAAAAGCAATAGTAAATTCTTTATTGGTAATTGTATTGGGCGCTGTTAAATTAAAAATTCCGTTGGAATTGTAGTGTTCTGTCGCCCAGATAAAAGCATTGCAAACATCGGTTTCGTGAATAAAAGGGAATGCTTGTTCTCCATTTCCGATGCTTGCCCCAAAACCCAATTTAAACGGGATCATCAGACTTTTAATAATTTTAGCCTCCTTCCCAATTACCATTCCTAATCTGAAAATATTTTTTTGAATAGATTCTGGTAAATTATTTAAGGCTGACTCCCAGTCTTTTACCACGTGTCCAAGAAAGCCACTATCAAAATTCTTGCTGTTTTCGTCGTGAGGAGATCCCGGTTTATAAATGCCGATTGCCGATGCCGAAATAAATTTTTTGGGTTGGTTTTCTTTTGGTAAACGATTTATGGCAGCCACTAAATTTTTGGTGGTTTTAATCCGGCTGTTATAAATGGTCGTTCTATTCTTTTTTGTCCAACGCTGTAGAATTGGCGATCCTGCCAGATTTATAATCACATCCGAGTTCGAAATTGCATTTTTCAAATCGTCGGTCGATCCATAAAGTAGTTTGCGGCTGATCGAAAAAACCTGGTGTCCGTTTTGTATTAATTGCTCCGAAATTAATTTTCCAATATATCCGGTTGCACCTGTAATTTTTATTTTCACTTTAATTCGAGTTATTCCATTTTTACCCACAAATCCTGTTAAATCATGCTGAAATCTTCTTTTTGCAACACCGAATACCATTATAACAAAATTTTTGAATTTTAAGTTTACAAAAATGTTCAGCAAAACCTTGGGTTTTGTTACTTTTACAGGCGAATGAATAATCGAATTCACATAATTGCCCGGTTTCACCGGTGGCGGCTTAAAAATATGAGCGAGCGTGGTTTTCTGACAGCGTTGAGTGTTGTTGTTGGTTTGCTATCAGGCATTGCGGCAGTTGTTATTAAAAACACAGTTTGGCTTACACAACGTTTTGTACATTCCCTCGATTCGGAAATGCACAATTACATTTATTTTGTGTTGCCCATCATCGGTATCATTTTAACCGTGCTTTTTATTCGCTTTTTACTACGCAAAGAAGTTCGTCATGGTATTCCAAATGTTTTATACAGCATTTCGAAACAAAAAGGAAAAATTAGTAATCATAATTTGTATTCATCGGTTGTTGCCAGTTCTTTAACCGTTGGATTTGGTGGATCGGTTGGATTAGAGGGACCAACAGTTGCAACTGGAACGGCTTGGGGATCGTGGCTGGCAAAATATTTCAGACTAAATTATAAAAATACGATTTTAATGCTGGCGTGTGCTTGTGCCGGAGCAATGGCAGCTATTTTTAAAGCGCCGATTGCGGCAATTGTTTTTGCTGTTGAAGTTATTATGATCGATTTAACCGTGCTTTCGCTGGTACCACTTTTATTATCGTCGGCAACTGCTGTTTTAACTTCGTACTTCTTTTTGGGACAAGATGTACTGTATCCTTTCGAAATTCAGAATGGATTTGAACTGGCTGATTTGCCCTATTATATTGTATTGGGAATTGTAGCCGGTTTTGTTTCGGTTTATTTTACCAGAATGTACATTACTATTGGTGAATTTTTTGATCGTTTACAGAGTTTTTGGACGAAATTGTTAATTGGCGGAGTAGGACTCGGAGTACTTGTTTATTTTTTCCCGTCGTTGTTTGGTGAAGGTTACGAAGCAATAAATGCCTGTTTGGCGGGCAATGTTGATTATCTTTTTACCAATAGTTTGTTTGTCGATTTTCAGGATGAAATGTGGGCCGTTCTCATTTTACTGGTTTCGGTGGTTTTGCTAAAAATAGTGGCAACATCATTAACTTTTGGTGCGGGCGGTATTGGAGGTATTTTTGCACCAACCTTATTTATGGGTGTAAATACCGGGATGCTTTTTGCACAGATCGTAAATTTATTAGGGCTTCGACAAATCAGCACCAATAATTTTGCTTTAATCGGAATGGGTGGTTTAATTGCCGGCGTGTTGCATGCTCCTTTAACCGGAATTTTCCTGATCGCCGATATTTCGGGCGGATACAAATTGTTTGTTCCTTTAATGATAACCGCTACTTTTGCTTACATTATTGTCCGTACTTTTACACCGAATTCGGTTTATCATGTACAACTGGCACAACGGAAAGAATTGTTAACACACGACAAAGATGCCAACGTTTTACAAATGCTGGAAGTAAAAAAGTTAATCGAAACCGATTTCGAAATTCTTTCTCCGAATGCAAATTTGCGCGACTTAACAGCAGCAATTTCTCGGAACCACAGAAACCTGTTCCCGGTGGTTGATGCCGATGGAAAAATGGTTGGGATGTTAAAAATGGATGACGTCCGGGATATAATTTTTAATCACGAACTTTACGACACTGTTAAAGTAAGTGAGTTGATGTACATGCCAGAATACCATATCAATCCAAACGACAGCATGGAAATTGTTGCCAATAAATTTGAATCGACAGGAGTATACAACCTGGCCGTGATCGAAAATGGGAAATACATTGGTTTTATTTCGCGGGCTCGTGTATTTACAAAATACCGTAAACAAATAATTGATGTTTCGCACGTATAAAATAATGTGGTACAAAAACTCCAAAGTCATGCTGAATAAGCTGATTGCATGGAGAATTAAAAGTATTTCGGAACGTAATTTTTTATACGTACTAAGTTTTTTTGTGGGGCTGTTAAGCGGTCTTGCTGCCTTATTACTAAAACATTTAATTCATTTTATCGCCGAAAAAATTACACACTACATTTCAGTAGAGGGATTTAATTATTTGTATTTGTTGTATCCGTTTATCGGTATTTTTCTAACGGTAATTTTTGTCCGCTACATTATCCGCGACGATATTGGTCATGGTGTTTCGAAAATTCTATATTCGATTTCACAAAAAAGCAGCAAACTAAAATCGCATAAAACGTATTCATCGATGGTGGCCAGTTCGCTTACCATTGGTTTTGGAGGCTCGGTAGGAGCAGAGGCACCCATTGTTTTAACCGGTGCATCAATCGGATCGAATCTGGCGCGAATTTTTAAACTCCGCTACAAATATGTTACGCTAATGATTGGTTGTGGAGCGGCCGGTGCAATTGCAGGAATTTTTAATGCCCCAATGGCCGGAATCGTTTTTACGCTCGAAGTACTGATGCTCGATTTAACCATGGCTTTTTTAATTCCCTTGCTGATTTCGGCGGTAACTGCAACAGTTATTTCTTACTTTTTAATGGGAGACGAAGTTTTACTTCGCTTTCATGAAGTTGCCCCTTTTGAAATCAACACCATCTGGATTTATATTTTGATCGGGATTTTTACCGGTTTACTTGGTTTTTATTTCACACGAACAACCATGTTTTTAGAAAGCCGTTTTGCAGCCATAAAAAACTGGGTTGTTCGTTTATTTATTGGGGCGTTTGTATTGGGCATACTTATTTATTTGTTTCCACCACTTTGGGGAGAAGGATACGATAGTATTCGTATGGTGTTTAATAATCAGGGATCGGAATTGCTGAATAATTCGCTCTTTGTTCAGTGGAAAGATAATCCCTATGTTTTATTGATTGTTTTAGCCGGAATTCTATTGTTTAAAGTGGCAGCTATGTCCGCCACAACAGGCTCGGGAGGAAATGGAGGAATTTTTGCACCTACACTTTTTACCGGTGCAATTGCCGGTTATTTTATGGTGAAATTGCTCAATACATTTTTCGATTTGGGTGTACCCGAAAATAATTTTGCACTTGCCGGAATGGCCGGAATGATGGCTGCAGTGATGCATGCTCCTTTAACCGGAATTTTCCTTACGGCTGAATTAACCGGCGGTTACGGAATGTTTATTCCACTTCTTATTACTTCGACGGTTGCTTATGTTACGATAATGGCTTTTGAGCCACATTCGATTTATACCAAACGACTGGCGCAAAGTGGCGAGTTAATTACACATCACAAAGACAAAGCCGTGTTGCGGTCAATGGTGGTAAAAAAACTGATTGAACACGATTTCGAAATACTTTCGCCTGATGGAACACTGCGCGATTTGGTAAAAGCAATCTCAAAATCGAACCGAAACCTTTTTCCGGTTGTTGATGAAAAAGGATATTTAAAAGGAATGATAAAGTTGTCGAAGGTAAAAACATTAATTTTTGAACACGATTTGTACGACAAAGTCATGATAAAAGATTTGATGTTTATGCCCGAATTTTATATTTCGTCAAGCGATAATATGGAAACAGTAGCCGAAAAGTTTGAAACTTCGAACCGGTATAATTTAGCTGTCATCGACGATGGCAAATATCTGGGTTTTATTTCGCGCGCTGTTGTATTTTCGAATTACAGAAAAACACTGGAGTATTTTTCACACGAATAAAAAATTATAAATGGTTTCACGTCGCACCTTTCTTGCAAAAAGCACGCTGGCAGTTGCCGGAGTTGGACTTACAAAAATTGGATATTCTTCGTCTTTTTTTCAAAACGAAGGAAAATTTCCGATTGTAATTTCAACCTGGAATCATGGATTACCAGCCAACGAAGCGGCCTGGGAAATACTTTCAACAGGCGGATATTCTTTGGATGCGGTAGAAGCAGGTGTTCGGGTTCCGGAAGGAGATCCAAAAGTAATTACAGTTGGTTATGGCGGAATTCCTGACGCCGAAGGGAAAGTTACGCTCGATGCCTGTATCATGGACGAAAAAGGACGAGCAGGCAGTGTAACGTATCTTCAACACATCAAACACCCGATTTCGGTGGCGCGTTTGGTAATGGAAAAAACACCGCATGTAATGTTGAGCGGAAAAGGAGCCCTGAAATTTGCATTAGATAACGGATTTAAAAAAGAAAAACTGCTGACTCCGGAGATGAAAAAACGCTGGAAAAAGTGGAAAAAGGAAAAACGCAAATTCAGCCAGAAAATAAATATCGAAAATCAACTCTTAGAAAATCACGACACAATTGGAATGTTAGCGATCGACAAAGATGGACGAATTTCGGGTGCTTGCACAACAAGTGGAATGGGTTTTAAAATGCCGGGTCGGGTAGGAGACTCGCCAATTATTGGCGCCGGACTTTTTGTTGATGGAGAGGTTGGTGGCGCTGTTGCAACCGGCTCGGGAGAACTGGTGATGAAAACGCTGGGGACTTTTCTGGTTGTTGAATTCATGCGAAATGGAATGGCGCCATCGGAAGCTTGCGAAGAGGCTGTGAAAAGAATTGCAAAAAAAATCCCCGATTTCGAAAATCACCAGATCGGTTATATTGCTTTGAATATAAAAGGAGAATACGGTTCATTTTGTATCCAGCGCGGCTTTAACCTTGCTGTTAAAACAGACGATAAAACGGAGTTAGAAAATGCCGAAGCCTGGTTTAAAACATTATAATGTTTTTATTGTCCAGTTGACTCAAAGTCACCTGGGCAATATTTCCATCATCTCAATACAACTTTTTTAATCCACGTTTTATCCGTTTTACTTTTTAGCTGAAACAGGTAAATCCCTTTTTTGAAATCTTCAATATTTATCCAGCCCGATGTAAATTTTTCTTTTCGAAAAACGAGTTGCCCGGTCGATGAATAAATTTCAATCGTTACTGTTTCGTTTTCTGTATTCACAAAAACATTTGTTGAAGCCGGGTTTGGATATATAGAAAATTTGGACTTTTGCCTTTCAATATTTCCGACAGGTTGAAGCACCTCAATTACTTGCTTTTCGGATCCAAGCACCAGTCCCGGGAAAAGTGGGTTGGTTATAAAACACAGATAATCACCGCTGTCGGAATAAAGCGTCTGTTCAATAAAATAAGTTGGTAATTTAGCCTGGGCCAAACGAACATTATTTTTAAACCAGTTGATTTTATCATTTGCTCCGGGGACATAACCTTCAACAATTAATCGAATTGAATCATTCTTATAAATACTGGTATCAAGCGCAACGCCGATTTTGTTTTGCGGTTTATATTTAAAATCCTGGATCATCTGAAGTTTATCTGCAGTAGGTTCAAAATCTGAAAATATAAACTTATTACCTTCTAAGTACATACCATCCAGTGCGGTGTATTGAAGAAGTTCTTTTGGAATTTCCCCAAAAAGTTGATTATTACCAAAATCAATAAATCCTAAATTTTTGCAATTTCCCAAACTTGATGGAATTCGTCCACTTAAATTGTTTCTACTTAGTTCAATCGCTATCAGGTTTTTCAATTTCCCTAAATCGGCAGGTATTTCACCCACTAAATTATTTCCACTCAGGTATAAAAATTTCAAGTGCTTTAATTGAGTTAGCGAATGTGGGATTTCTCCAATTAATTCGTTTCCTCTGATATTAAGCTCTTCAAGGAATTCTAAGTCTGAAATCTCATTGGGCAAAACGGTGCAATTGTTAACAGAATCAACCGATAAAACTCGTACCCGATTCTTTTCAACAACAACGCCTGCCCAATCGGCAACTGTTACATTTACAGTGTCAAGCCAGTTTTTTTTCCATACCCAGTTTTCACCATTGTTTAAGTGATATAGTTTCTCAAGAAACAGGTATTCTTTTAAAGGAACTCCTGCTCCAAATATTCCGCTCATCTTTAACGATGTTAAGAAAAAACTGTTGGACAAACCGGGAACAAAAGAATTACTTACGTTACAATGATAATCACCAATATCCGCCGCAGACATTTTTGAGATATTATAAATAGAATCAACAGCACCGGGAATTAATTCATAATCTTTATACCACTGATATTGGTCGGAAGTGGAACGTTTGTAATTGGTCATAGATATTACTACCGAATCATCGCGTTCAACAACAATGTTTTTTATAAACTGTTCCATTTTCTGATTTTCGAAAAGAAAGCGATCGGCCGAATAATTGGGCCAGTTGGTAATCGCCTCCAGATCATTAAATTGGAGGTAATTATTTGAAAGATTCAGATTGGTCAGTTGGGCTAAGGTCTTTAAATCTTCTGGTATTTGCCGAAACCTATCAATAGTAGTATCTGATCTGATTCCCAGAAAATTGTTTTGTAAATCGAAAAACTGAAGGTCAGACATGTTTTTTAATTCATTCGGTAATGGTCCGTTTAGTTTATTATCGTTTAGAGTTAAAAAAAATAATTTGTTGAGATTGCCAAATTCTTTAGGGATTAATCCTGTTAACTCATTGTTGTTCAGTTGGATATATTCGAGTTGAATAAGGTTGCCAATCTGAGATGGAATATTTCCCTTTAATTGGTTATTCTTTGCACTGAATTGCGTCAGGTTTATAAGGTTTCCTAACTCCGAAGGTATTAATCCGGAAAATTTATTGGAAGATAAATTGAGCTCAGATAACTCAACTAAGTTCCCCACTTCTATGGGAATATTCCCCGAAATCGAATTGTTGTATAATACAAGCTTTGTTAATTTATTTAAGTTTCCAATTGATGACGGAATACTTCCTTTCAAATTGTTCAAAGCTAAACTTATTGCTCTAACATGACCTTCGAAAATGTCTATGCCATACCATTCACTCACCGTTACATTAATTGTATCCAACCAGTTATCGTTTCTTAACCAATTATCACCTTGTAAATTATTATAAAAGTCTACCAGAGCATTGTATTCTGAGAAGGGAACTCCGGCACCAATGCCCGGCAATACAGATATTACTTTATTATGACTTCTTAATACAAGATCAGGAACATTTGGATTGGTAATTTCGATATGATACTCGCCAGAATCTTGTACCGAAACAGCTGGTAAAATTAGTATTGAATCTGTTGCACCATTTATTTCAATATTGTTTTTATACCATTGAAATTGATCGTTTTCTGAAATAAACTCAGGTTCAATCCTTAGTTCTGCAGGCTCGCCTACCATATATACTAAATCCTGGAACGCACTTATTCTTTCCTGAGGGGAATAGAATAAATGATCGGAAAAGCCGCTAAAATTATCAACGTTAAATATTGGTGCCAAATCTTCGTGAATAAAGGAATTATTTTCAAGAAACAGTGAATCTAATTTTGGCAATTCCTTTAAATAAGAGAAGTTAGCATCGTTTAATTTATTATTGCGAAGCACTAAAACCTTTAACTCCGTAAAATGCCAAACATTGTTTAATACTGTATTTTGGAGATTGTTGTCTTCAAGAAAAATAGTTCTAACATGACCATTTACAACTTCTATTCCCCACCAATTAGCAACACTATAATTTATTGTGTCGAGCCAGGCATAATTATTTGTCCATTCTTCGCCTAAAGTTGAATTGTAGAGGTCTATTAAACTGTTGTATTCTGCAAGAGGTACTCCGGCACCAACCGAGTTACAATTTTCTGAATATGTTGCCCAGTCATCCTTT
>JBNKOT010000123.1:0-2989 GCA_050294855.1 Draconibacterium sp.
CCGTTTAACTGAAAATCGCGACGTACCATCGCATTTTTTAGCCAGGTGTAAAAACCGGTGATCTCAATTTTGGCTTTGCTGGCATAACTTCTGCGAATGCTTAACTCCAGATTTCTTGCATATTCAGGTTTCAAATCAGGATTTGGTACAATCACAATTCCCGGTTCCGAGTCGAAAACTTTTGCTACATCGTCGATATTTGGAGAACGAAATCCTGTCGACGAGTGAATGTTAATTTGCCAGTCTTTAGTTGGATGCCATACAATTCCGATGTTGCCGTTAAATGCAGAATTCCGCATGTCGAAACCATCGAAAGGAAAATCGTAAAATTGTTTGTCGAATTTACCTTCTAAATGTGTGTAGGTAAATCGCGATCCCACCTGAAAAATGAAATTCCCATTTGGTTTGTAATTGAGCGAATAATATCCGGCTAAACTATTCATTGTTGACCCGTCGGGATATCTCGATGCAATTTCTGTTTCGTTGCCGGTGAGCAAATTTTCTGAAAGTCCGGAAGAATTAACGTAATTTGTATTGGCTTCAATTCCATAATACAACTCGGTTGTTTTATCAAACTCTTTTCCAAAATCGAGGTTTGCCGAGAATATGTCAAGATTTTCTGTCCGTTTTCTGAGTTCATTCTTATCTAATTTTCTGTCATTCCTGCTTTCGGTGTAGTCTTGAAAACCAATTAAAAAATTGATCTTACTAAACAAAGCATGTTCTTTGTTGTACTGAGCTTGCGCCGAAAACATCGACCATTTTTGAGGACCATAATACCAGTCGGCATATTTTAATTGATTTTTACTGTATTCAATCAATCGGTCGTAGCGCGGAATATCGCTGGTTTGAGAATGATGACCGCTAACAATAAAATCAAAATTTTCGCTTGGACGAAATCTGATTTTTCCCAATAAATTAAACTGATCGTAGGCAGTATATCTTTGAATTTTGCTGTTTTCGTTTTGAATGATTTTATCGGTCCCGGTAAATATTTCGTTGGAAACATATTCGGGGCGAAGATAGTAGTCGGGGCCATTCGATCCCATTCTCAAATCATTAAAATCGGTATATGTTGAACTGATGATTGCGGCCCATTTTTCGCTGCCAAAATTATAAGTTCCGCTTACTGTTTTTTCGAAATTGGAGCTCGAATAACGCGTAAAAACTTTTCCTGATTGTTCGTTTTTTTGAAGTGTCGACAATTTTGGTTTTACGGTATTAAAACTCATTACTCCGCCCAAGGCATCGCTGCCATAAATGACCGAACCCGGACCAAAAATTATTTCAGTATTTTGCAGGCTGTTTGCATCGAGCGAAATTACGTTGTGCAGGTTTCCGCCACGAAATATGGCATTGTTCATTCTTATTCCATCGACCACAATTAAAACCCGGTTGGCCGAAAATCCCCGAATCATCGGACTGCCGCCTCCCATCTGGCTTTTTTGAATAAATACACCGCCTTTGGTTCCCAATAGATCGGCTGTGGTTTGCGGATTTATATGTAAAATGTCTTCTGCTTGTATTGATTTTATGGTGTGTGGAATATCTGCTTTCGATTGTTCCCACCGGTTAACAGAAACTACTATTTCGTCTAATCGTACCGGGTCTTCAATCAGCAAAATAATTTGTCCTTGCTTTTTAATTTTCTTTTTTGTTGAAGTAAAAGGAAGAAAAGACGAATGTTTAAACAGAATGAGATTGGAATCGGTAAAATCATCAATTTGAACCCTGCCGTTTTGATCGGTTTGTGTGGAGTATTTGCCTGTAAACAGCAACACTCCCTCGATTGGCATGCCGGTTTTTGCATTTAAAACCTGAACAGTTTGAGCGTCAATTCCGGAGATGAACAGCGTAAAAAATAAAGTAAAAAAAAGTAGTCTCACCTGGTTTTTGTTTAATACAATGTAGGCGCGTACATTACAAAAATCGTGCCTTGCTGAAAGATAAAATCGTGAGATAAATGGATCAAAAAAAATCCAGTTTGAATTTTCAAACCGGATTTAGTTCAGATTCTCAAAATCTGTTTTTCATCCTCGCCCTCAAAAAAAAGAATTATACGAGTCCCTGTGCCATCATTGAGTTGGCAACTTTTACAAAACCACCAATGTTTGCACCACGAACATAATTTACTACTCCATCAGAGCCTTTACCATAGTTTACACACATTTCATGAATATTTTCCATAATCGAGTGTAATTTGTTATCAACTTCAGTTCTGCTCCACGAAAGACGCATACTGTTTTGTGTCATTTCTAATCCCGAAACTGCTACTCCTCCTGCATTAGCTGCTTTACCAGGTCCGTACAGAATCTTTGTTTTGAGAAAATGATGGACAGCTTCCAGATTACTTGGCATGTTTGCACCTTCGGCAACTACAAAACATCCGTTGTTGGTGAGCATTTTTGCTTGTTCTCCGTCGATTTCATTTTCTGTGGCGCAAGGCAAAGCAACATCGCATTTAATACTCCAAGGACGTTGTTTTTCCATATATTTTGCGTTGTACTTGTCAGCATATTCTTTTATCCTTCCGCGATGCACATTTTTTAATTCCATCACAAAAGCCAGCTTTTCAGCATCGATACCGTCCGGATCGTATATTGTTCCTGCCGAATCGGAAAGTGTTACTACTTTCCCGCCCAATTCGATTACTTTTTGTGTGGCGTATTGTGCAACGTTTCCTGAGCCTGAAATTGCAACTGTTTTTCCTTTAATACTGTCGTTTCTGGTTTTAAGCATTTCTTCAGCAAAATAAACGGTTCCGTAACCGGTTGCTTCCGGACGAATTAACGAGCCGCCCCATTCCGTTCCTTTTCCGGTGAGCACTCCGGTAAATTCATTTCTTATGCGTTTATATTGCCCGAAAAGAAAACCAATCTCGCGTCCGCCAACTCCAATATCTCCCGCCGGAACATCGGTATATGGACCAATGTGTCGCGAAAGTTCAGTCATAAAACTCTGACAAAAACGCATGACTTCGTTATCCGAT
>JBNKOT010000124.1:0-5771 GCA_050294855.1 Draconibacterium sp.
ATTAAACAATATGTTACCAAAATTTTTATTAGCCGATAATTCGATGGAAACGCCCGAGACCATTTTTGTAGTTCACACCGCTACTCCACGTTTTATTGTAGAAGCAGACATCGATGATTTCTGGAACAACCAGATAGTACACTGGATCGACGGCGAACCCGGCGATGAAGAACTAATTTCGGAATTGATTGAAGCTGCCGAAGATTTTCTTGAAAAAGAATTCGACAATGAAGAGTTGCTGGATGATGAGGATGATGACGATGAAGAGGAAGAATAAATATGGCAGGCAAGAAATTTTATCGCTCGCGCGACCGGATATTTGGAGGTGTTTTAGCGGGTTTTGCTGAACACATTAATATGGATAAAATGTTGGTACGTTTAATTTATGTCTTGATTTCGCTTTTTTCAGCAGGGTTTCCTGGACTTCTGATTTACATCATTTTTTGGGTTATTACACCCGAAGAACCCTACGATTTCTAGAGTTTGAGTATTTCAATTCATTCATTTTATTAGGTGCTTAATCAAACACCTTATTTTTGCTCTATTCCCTTTAACGACAATTGAATTCGTTTCCTCGGAATATCAATTTCTTTAACCCGCACCAGAATGTGTTCCTGTAATTTTACTATTTCGTTCGGATCGGAAATAAAACGGTCGGCCATTTCCGAAACATGGATTAATCCTGATTCTTTAATTCCGACATCGACAAAAGCTCCGAATTTAGTGATGTTGTTTACGATTCCGGGCAATTCCATTCCCACTTGCAAATCTTCGATTTTGTAGATGTTTGAAGCGAATTCAAAAATTTTAATGGGTTGCCGGGGATCTCGACCGGGTTTTATCAATTCGTTTTTTATGTCGGCTAAAGTTGGTAAACCAATTTCATTCGTCACGTATTTTTGCAATTCAATTTTTGCAACCAGTTCTTCATTTCGAATTAAATCGTCAACTTCACACTTTAAATCTTTGGCAATTTGTTTCACTATTTTATACGATTCAGGGTGAACGCCGGAATTGTCCAAAGGATTTTTTGCATCCGGAATTCGTAAAAATCCTGCTGCCTGTTCAAATGCTTTTGGTCCCATTCGTGGTACTTTTTTTAATTCGTCGCGCGAGTGGAAAGCACCGTTTTCTTTTCGGTAATTTGTAATGTTTTCAGCCAGTTGTGGCCCCAATCCTGAAATGTAAGTTAGCAGATGCTTACTCGCCGTGTTTAAATTTACACCAACCGAGTTAACACTTATTTCGACAACCGAATCTAAACTGGTTTTAAGATTTTTCTGATCTACATCGTGCTGATATTGACCCACACCAATGCTTTTTGGGTCGATTCTTACCAACTCGGCAAGTGGGTCCATTAATCGCCGCCCGATAGAAACGGCACCACGCACGGTAACGTCGTATTGCGGAAATTCCTGTCGTGCAACCGACGAAGCAGAATAAACTGAAGCACCATCTTCGCTGACAACATAAACACGCACTTCGCGATTAAAATGTAATTTTTTAATAAAATATTCAGTTTCGCGACTGGCAGTTCCGTTGCCTATTGCAATGGCTTCGATTTGGTACATTTCCACCATCGACGATATTTTTTTTGCCGCCATTTTTCGCTCTTCCTGCGGTTTGTGCGGATAAATATTTTCGTTGTGCAAAAGATTTCCCTGTTCATCCAAACAAACTACTTTACAACCACTTCGATAACCCGGATCGATGGCCAGTGTTCTTTTTTGCCCAAGTGGTGGTGCAAGCAGCAATTGTTTTAAATTTCCGGCAAAAACTTTAATCGCTTCCTCGTCGGCTTTTTCTTTCGAAAGATTGGAAAACTCGGTTTCGATGGAAGGTTGAATTAAACGTTTGTTACTGTCTTTTACTGCCAGAAAAACCTGTTCTGAACAGGCATTGTTTCCACGTACAAAAAAACGGTTGAGGTTTTCAAGTGTTCGTTCTTCGTCGGGGGTAATCGAAACGCGCAAAAATCCTTCTTTTTCGCCACGACGCATGGCGAGCAAACGGTGCGATGCACATTTTTTTAAAGCTTCGCTCCAGTCAAAATAATCGCGGTATTTTGCAGCATCGTCTTCTTTTCCTTTAATAATTTTTGAAGTAACAATGGCACCCAACTCAAATCCACGACGAACAATGTTTCGTGCTTTTTCGTTTTCGCTTACCCATTCGGCAATAATATCGCGGGCGCCGGAAAGTGCTTCGTCTGCATTTTTTACCTCATCGTTTAAAAAAGAATTGGCACGATATTCAGGATTTCGTTCCACCTGTTTCAGAATAATTTTTGCAAGCGGCTCCAAACCTTTTTCGCGTGCGATGGTTGCTTTTGTTCTTCGCTTGGGTTTGTATGGCAAATAAATATCTTCCAGTTCAACCGCATCAAAACAATTTTCAATTCTTATTTTTAATTCGGCGCTTAACTGTTTTTGTTCGTCGATGGTTTTTAAAATCGTTTCTTTTCGTTTTTCGAGCTCAACAAATTTGTCGTTCTGGTCCTTTATTTGCTGAATCTGAACTTCATCCAGACTTCCTGTGCGCTCTTTCCGGTAGCGCGAAATAAATGGAACCGTTGCGCCTTCGTTTAATAATTCGATTGTTTTTGAAACCTGAATTGTTTTTAAACCAAGGTTTTGGGAAATGATTTCGATGATATTTTTTTGCATTCTTCTAATTTTTCGGATTACAAATATAAGTAAAGCAACTCATCTCTTTCACTGATTTTTGCAGATAAAAATTCTGATATTGTTCGACGTTTAGCTCCTTATTTAGATTACGATTTTTTATTAAAACCTAATTTTTTAATGTTTAAATATTGGGGAAGAGGAGTGATTTATGAGCAATTGGAAATCAATATTTTAGAATTAGTCCGAAATTATAGACAAAATATACGGGCATCTTTAAAAACAATGCTAACAACACGAACATTTTGTTCCGATTCTTTTATCATTCAACTTTAAACTTGTATTTTTGCACCTCATTTTCAAAAGAAGTAAAAAGCATGTTTGAGAATTTAAGCGAAAGGCTGGATAAGTCATTTAAACTACTGAAAGGTCAGGGGAAAATCACCGAAATAAACGTTGCCGAAACGTTAAAAGATATACGTCGTGCATTGCTCGACGCCGATGTTAACTTTAAAATCGCCAAAAAATTTACCGACGATGTAAAAGATAAAGCATTGGGTCAGGAGGTTTTAACAGCGGTTAAACCGGGGCAGTTAATGGTTAAAATTGTAAAAGACGAGCTGGCCATGTTAATGGGCGGAACTTTTACTGATATCAAACTCGAAAGTTCGCCGGCAGTAATTTTAATGTCGGGTTTGCAGGGATCTGGTAAAACCACGTTCTCGGGCAAATTGGCGAACATGCTAAAAACCAAAAAAGGTAAAAATCCACTTTTGGTAGCCTGCGACGTTTATCGTCCTGCGGCAATCGACCAGTTAAAAGTTTTAGGCGATCAAATTGGTGTTCCGGTTTATACAGAAGAAGGAAACCTCGATCCGGTAAAAATTGCAAAAGCAGCTATTAAAGAAGCCAAAGACAAAGGATACAATGTTGTAATTGTCGATACTGCAGGTCGTTTGGCGATTGATGAGCAGATGATGAACGAGATTTCTGCCGTTAAAAAAGCAATCAATCCCGACGAGATTTTATTTGTTGTCGATTCGATGACCGGTCAGGATGCAGTAAATACAGCCAAAGAATTTAACGAACGTTTAGATTTCGATGGGGTTGTTCTTACCAAATTAGACGGTGATACCCGTGGTGGTGCTGCACTTTCGATTCGTGCGGTGGTTGAGAAACCAATTAAATTTGTGGGTACCGGCGAAAAAGTAGATGCACTCGATGTTTTTCACCCCGACAGGATGGCCGACAGGATTTTGGGAATGGGTGATATTGTTTCGCTGGTGGAAAAAGCTCAGGAACAATTCGACGAAGAGGAAGCACGAAAACTTCAGAAAAAACTTGCAAAAAATACGTTTAATTTCAACGATTTTCTGAAACAGATTAACCAGATCAAAAAAATGGGTAATCTGAAAGATGTGGTTGGAATGATTCCGGGAATGGGAAAAGCCATGAAAAACATGGATATCGACGATGATGCGTTCAAGCACATCGAAGCCATTATTTTTTCGATGACTGCTGCAGAACGCGAAGATCCGGCGTTAATTAACGGAACCCGCAGAAAAAGAATTGCTGCCGGTTCGGGCACTAATATTCAGGAAGTAAACCGTTTGCTAAAACAATTTAGCGAAACACGTAAAATGATGAAAATGGTTTCGCAGGGAAAAAATGTTCAGCGCATGATGAGCGGAATGCAACAGCAGGGGAGGAAGTTTTAAAACAAGTCAAAAGTAGAAAGTTAAAAGTTAAAGGATTTTAGCTCACGGCTCATGGCTCAAAGCTGACAAATTAAAGTTTAAAAGTCAAAATTATGAAATTAATAGACGGAAAAAAGATAGCTTCTGAAATCAAACAGGAAATTGCTGTTGAAGTTGCAGAGCTCGTTAAAAACGGCGCGAAACAACCACACTTGGCGGCAATATTAGTGGGGCATGATGGTGGCAGCGAAACTTATGTGGCCTTCAAAATAAAAGACTGCGAAGAAGTTGGTTTTAAATCGTCGTTGATTCGTTTTGAAGACGATGTTACCGAAGCAGAATTGCTGGCGAAAGTTCACGAATTGAACGAGGATGACGATTTAGACGGATTTATTGTTCAGCTGCCCTTGCCAAAACATATTTCGGAACAAAAAATTATTGAAGCCATCGATCCTGAAAAAGATGTCGATGGATTTCATCCGATAAACGTGGGGCGAATGGTAATTGGATTGCCATCGTTTGTTTCGGCCACTCCATTTGGAATCGTGGAATTGTTAAAACGTTACAAAATCGAAACCAGTGGTAAAAACTGTGTGGTTTTGGGCCGAAGTAATATTGTTGGACGCCCGATGAGCGTTTTAATGTCGCAAAAGGCAATTAATGCAACGGTTACTGTTGCACACAGTCGCACCGAAAATTTAGAGGAAGTTTGCCGAAATGCCGATATTCTGATTGTTGCCATGGGATTTCCTGAATTTGTAAAAGGAAACATGGTGAAAAAAGGCGCAGTTGTAATTGACGTTGGGACCACCCGCGTTAAATCGGATCTTACCAAATCGGGATGGAAATTGAAAGGCGATGTTTTATTTGATGAAGTGGCCGAAAAGTGCTCTTATATCACGCCTGTTCCGGGAGGAGTCGGACCAATGACGCGGGTTTCGTTATTGTTAAATACTTTATTGTCAGCAAAAAAGGAAATATATCGATAGTATTTGAGATCATAAAAATGAAAGGGAGCAAACGATTGTTCCCTTTTTTTATGGGTTTTTAGAATGAATTTAAATTGGCGCAATTTGAACGTATTTCCGCTTCAATCAAATTATTTTTCTATTTTTGAGATACTAACGAAGTAATAAACCAGTAAAGAGTACAGGATGGAAAGCACTGATAGTAAGGATGTAGCGAAGAGGAGTGATAGTAAGTTTAATCAGGAAATTCACACAAAAGTAGTACGCGCCGGCAAAAGAACTTATTTCTTCGATGTAAAAAGCACCCGCAGAGATGAGTACTATCTAACCATTACCGAAAGCAAAAAAAGATACAGCGATAATGGGAAATTCAGCTTCGAAAAACATAAAATTTTCCTGTACAAAGAAGACTTCGATAAATTTGCCGACAGCCTGGAAGAAATTGTAAAGTACATCCGCGCGAACCAGCCGGAACAAGAAGA
>JBNKOT010000125.1:0-5643 GCA_050294855.1 Draconibacterium sp.
TAAAACCAAATATTTTTTCGAAAATATAAACCAGTGGATATACGGCCAAAATAAGTGCACTGCTAATTACAAACCATTTTAACATGTTATAATTAAAAGCCTGAATCGACCCTTCGTGAATTAAATTTAATGCCGCATAAACAAAAACGTAGGTGAGTAAAACCCAAAATGTTGCTAAAATCAGGTGCGAACGACGGTGCATTTTATTTAAACTAAACACCGAAACTATGCCGGCTGAAACCTGTATCAGTATAAATTCGTAGTTATTGGGCGCATAAAAACCTATGAGTAATGTTGTTATTATCAGCATAAAAATGGCCGTTCGCGAATCGAAAAATGTGCGTACGATGATTGGGAAAATCGCCAGCGGCACTAAATAAATGTGAAGATTTGGAAACGAATTGATAAAGCTGGAGATCAAAACCATCGAAATCATAAAAAGCAATAAAAAGGCAAGCTTGCGGTATTGATTTAAAATATCGCGACGATAGATGTACAGAAAAGTAAAAATCAATCCTAACAAAACTACAATCAACACTCCTTTTCCGATCGAAACCATATACCTGTTGATGCCTTGTCCGCGTTCTTTTTCGTAGCTCGCTTTTAACGATTCGAGAAGCTGGTATTTTTCCGAATCAACAATTTCTCCTTCCAAAATAATACGTTCACCTATTTGAACCATTCCGCGTGTGGTCGAAATTTTTGCGACTACTTCGTCGATTTCTTTTTGTGTGGTTTCGGCATCGTAAATAAGATTCGAAGCCAGGTATTTTTCGATGGGGATTTGTCCCAGCCAGTTTGCCTGTTGCGGGTTTTCGTCTTTTAACAATTGTATCACAATGTGAATGGCATTATAGGCTGTTTTTTCAGAAAATAATTTTTGTGTTTCGATTTTTGTAACGGTTGTACCAATTCGTTTGTTGATCTCTTTTTTATTGGTCAACTCAGGAATCGATTCGACAGAACGTTGCAAAATACCGCTTTGATAAATTAATCCTAAATTATCCTGAAGCATTTTTATGATTCTTTGTTTTGCCACATTTGCAGAATCGGCGTCACTTAAAAAATCGGATTTAAGCTTTTGGCTGTTCGCAATTAAAACCGTTGTGTCGCTTTTAAAATAGGGAATAATAGTGTTAATGCTTTCCTTTTTTTCTGCTTCGAGTTCGTTGGCCGATTTTAAGATGGTAAAATCGAATGGTGCCACAAGGTTTTCGTGCCGCCACGGAAATCCTTTTTGGTATTCATACTTAAATTTTGGTTCACCCGGCAAAATCATAAAAAGCATAACTGCGGTTACGATAAACGCAAACGCCCAATAAAAAATTAGGGCGTAACTTCTAATTTTATCTCGAAACTTACTCATAATTAGTGCATGCAATTAATAGAAACATTTTGAAATCGATGTCAATAAGCAAATAATTTTTCAAACCTCGATTTCAAAAACGAAAAATTGTTGTATCAACACTGCCATAATCCCATTTTTTCATAGATTTGTGGTAATGCCGTTAAAACAATGAAAAGTTTGTTTTACAATTTAAAATTAAGAAATTATTTTGATGAAATGCGTCTGAACTCGTGATGAGTTATTAGGAGACCAAAAATACACTAAATGAACTACGGAATTTCCAACCTCAGTATTATTCCTGTTAGAAAAGAACCATCGGAAAGAAGTGAAATGGTGACCCAGATTTTGTTTGGCGAACATTTCGAAATGCGCGAGCAAATGGTGGGCTGGACGAGTGTAAAATTAGATTACGATGGTTACGAAGGTTGGGTAGACTCGAAAATGATCACCCCAATTCCGACACGTTCGTTGAGTAAAATTCAAAACAGTCCAACTGCTGTTACTTCCGACGTAATTACAATCGTGCCAGTTAGCGAAGAGCAAAATTTAATGTTGGTGGCTGGAAGTACTTTGCCGGTTTGGCGTCCGTATTTAAAACAATTTTCGATACCCAAAGAAACCTATCTGGCAACTGGAGAAGTGGTGTATGGCGACTTGAAAAATCCGCGTGAAGTTGCCATCACTCAGGCGCTTAAATATTTTAATGCTCCTTATTTGTGGGGAGGAAGAACTCCGTTTGGAGTCGATTGTAGCGGTTTAACACAAATTATTTATAAAATGATCGGGATTAGATTACCGCGCGACGCCAGCGAACAGGTAAGTATGGGAACAGCCATGAGTTTTGTCGATGAAGCAGAACCCGGCGATCTTGCATTTTTCGACGACGAAGAAGGAAATATTGTACATGTCGGAATCATTTGGAAACGCAATAAAATTATTCATGCATCGGGGCAGGTTCGTATCGATAATGTCGATCAGTTCGGAATTTTTAATGTCGATACCAATCGCTACACCCACAAAATGCGGGTAATGAAAAAAATAATCAGCACCAATGGAACAGATTAAATTACTCATCTATATCGTTATTGTGATTGGTGTGGTTTTTCTTATTCTCCGGCACTGGAAAACCGGACGTAAGTAAACATCGTTTTTTAAGATTATTAATTGTTTATTATCGGCTTGAATTCCCCCGAAAAAGCCGTTAATCAATTTTCCTTTACTATTTTTACCTAATATGTATACCTACAATTATCCACGAGCCGCAATCACCACCGATGCAATTGTTTATGTAAAAGAGGCAGAGAAAACGTTTGTTTTGCTTATTCAGCGTGGAAAAGAACCCTTTAAAAACATGTGGGCGTTGCCGGGTGGATTTATCGAAATGGACGAAATTTTAGAAACTGCCTGTAAACGCGAACTCGAAGAAGAAACCGGTTTGGTAGTCGATAAAATGATTCAATTTAAAACCTACGATGCAATTGGTCGCGATCCGCGTCATCGGACAATTTCGGTTGTTTATTTTACGGAATTACTTCTAAAACAAAAGGTGAAAGGTGGCGACGACGCAGCCAGAGCTGAATGGTTTTCGATTGCCGAATTACCCGGTTTGGCTTTCGATCATAAAATTATTTTGGAGGAGTTTTTCTCATTAGTAAACAGATCATTCTAATTGCAAATATACCTACCGGATATAAATCTCAACTTATATCCTTTTTCATTCAACTTTGAACTTTGAACTCTGTTCTGTTATCTTTGTTGCCTAATTTATAAAAAACGACATGCACGAAATTCTGTTTTGGATAATCATCGCAATAATTGTTCTTGATTTTCTGTTTGAAAAATACCTCGATTACCTGAATACAACAAAATGGAGCGCTGAAATTCCGGAGGAAGTAAAAGGAATTTACGACGAAGAAAAGTACAAAAAACAACAGGCGTATCAACGCGAAAATCACCGTTTTGCGATACTCACAAGTAGTTTCAGTTTTGTAATTACTTTGGCAATGTTTTTATTTTACGGTTTTGCCATTGTAAACGGCTGGGCATGGGATTTTACCTCGAATGCAATTGTTGCAGCGCTAATTTTTTTCGGAATTTTAATGTTTGCTTCCGATCTGATTAACACCCCCTTTTCTGTTTACGATACTTTTAAAATTGAAGAAAAATATGGCTTTAATAAAACCACACCTAAAACTTTTGTTCTCGACAAAATAAAAGGTTGGTTGATAAGCGGTATTATAGGTGGCGGGTTGCTGGCGCTGATTATTTTTATTTATCAAAAAACAGGAAATCTGTTCTGGGTTTATGCCTGGGCCGTTGTGTCGGCTTTTTCGATTTTTATGGCCATGTTTTATTCGAATTTAATTGTGCCGCTGTTTAACAAACAAACTCCTTTGGAAGAAGGCGAATTGCGAACAGCAATTAACGATTTTGCTCGAAAAGTGGGTTTTAAACTCGATAACATTTTTGTGATTAACGGCTCGAAAAGATCGACAAAAGCAAATGCTTATTTTACCGGACTTGGGTCGAAAAAACGAATTGTATTGTACGACACTTTAATCAACGATTTGGAAATTAACGAATTGGTTGCAGTGCTGGCACACGAAATCGGGCACAATAAAAAGAAACATGTGATTCAGGGTTTACTGATCGGATTGATTCAAACCGGAATTGTTCTTTTTATTTTCTCCTTGTTAATTAATAGTCAGAACCTGAGTCAGGCATTGGGTGTTGAAGAACCGAACTTTCATATTGGATTGGTTGCCTTTGGAATTTTGTATTCTCCGGTTTCTTTTGTGCTGGGCATTTTTATGAATTTGCTTTCGCGAAAAAACGAATACCAGGCCGACGAATTTGCTGCGATAAATTACAATCCCGAATCTTTGTCTTCGGCGCTAAAAAAACTATCGGTTACCAACCTCAGCAATTTAACACCGCATAAAACGTATGTGTTTTTTCATTATTCGCATCCGACCTTATTACAGCGGCTCGAGTTTTTAAAACAATTCAACACGAATGAATCAGAAATTCAATAAATAGAATCAAGGGTTAAACCTTATAATTAATGGTCATCTTCAATTTTTGATCATTAATTTTACGTCTTGATTTTTTATTCACACTACTCTATACTTTTTACTGAAAATATGAAAGCAGAAATCATTACCATTGGCGACGAAATATTAATCGGACAAATTGTTGATACCAATTCGGCCTGGATGGCGGAACAATTTAATTTAAATGGCATCGAAATTTACCAGATTACTTCGGTTCACGACGATCACTATCATATTATCGAAGCCATTAAAAATGCTGAAAGAAATGCTGATTTGGTGGTGTTAACCGGTGGTCTTGGACCAACAAAAGACGACATCACAAAAACTTCGCTATGCGAATATTTCAATACAAAACTGGTATTTCACGAGCCAACTTTTCAACACATCCTCGATCGTTTTGCCAACCGCGGAATCGATATCAATAAATTAAATAAAGATCAGGCGCTGGTTCCTGAAAGTTGTACTGTTTTGTTTAACGATGCCGGAACAGCGCCCGGATTGTGGTTCGAAAAAAACGATACAATTTTTGTTTCGATGCCCGGTGTACCATTCGAAATGAAATATTTGGTCGAATACGAAATTCTTCCCCGATTGAGGAAAAGCGGGAAAACAAAAGCCATTTATCACAAAACGGTGTTAACACAGGGAGTGCCCGAATCGATGCTCGCCGAAAAACTGGAAGTTTGGGAAAATGCTTTGCCCCAAAATATTAAACTCGCTTATTTGCCAAATCCGATGGCAGTTCGTTTGCGTTTGTCTGCTATGGGAGTCAACGAAGTTGAGCTAAAAAACAGCGTTGAAAAAGAAATCGGGAAATTGCAAAAAATCATACCCGACAATATTTTTGGTTATAACAATCAAACACTGGCCGAAGTAATTGGCGAAATGTTAAAAACAAAGGGTAAAAAACTAAGCGTTGCCGAGAGTTGCACCGGAGGTTATATCTCGCATTTAGTTACTTCGATTGCCGGATGTTCCGACTTTTATAATGGATCGATTACGGCCTATTCGAACAAGGTTAAAGAAAATATATTGGGAGTCAATAAAAATACTTTAAACGAATTTGGTGCAGTAAGCAAGCAGGTTGCCAAAGAAATGGTTTTGGGCGCAAAAAAAGCGTTAGAAAGCGATTTTGCCATATCTACAACCGGAATTGCCGGGCCAACAGGCGGAACAGAAGAAAAACCCGTTGGAACCGTTTGGATTGCAGTGGCCGGAGAAAACAAAGTGTTGACCAAAAAG